>NZ_JBLVOM010000263.1:0-24584 GCF_053543775.1 Acinetobacter endophylla
AAACGGGCAGATGATTTAGTGAAACGTAATTTTAATGCTGATCATCCAAACCAACTATGGGTGGGTGACTTTACGTATATTCAAACAAATTCAGGCTGGGTATATACCGCATTTGTTATTGACGTGTTCTCACGAGCAATTGTTGGATGGAAAGTATCTACACGGATGAATACAGATATGGTGCTCGATGCATTGGAGCAAGCATTGCACGATCGAGGTATGCCTAAGAATGTGATTCATCATTCAGATAGAGGTGTTCAATATCTTTCTATTCGCTATACCAATCGTTTAGAAGCAGCAAATTTACGAGCATCAGTCGGTACGACAGGTGATTCATACGATAATGCTTTGGCTGAAACGGTGAATGGCTTATACAAAACAGAAGTGATTGAATATCTAAAAGCAGATTGGCAAGGTTTAGCGGATGTACAACTTGCGACATTAAATTGGGTAGATTGGTTCAACAAAAAGCGTGTACACAGTGCACTGGGTTATGTATCGCCTTTTGAGTTTGAAGCAATGTACTATGATAAGATTAATCCGTTAGGTCAGGTGGCCTAACTTAAATAAAAAAGTCTCCGACAAACCCGGTACGGTTCAGAGCTCTCTAAGGAGTTTTCTACAAAGACTACGGCGCTACTTGAAGCAAGAAAGGTCTTTGTTTCTTTTGATCCAGAAATACAATTATCCATACTACAACTCAACCAGCACTCAGACCTCAATGTAATACTTCCTAATATTCAAAGCCAGCCTGAAAGAGATCCTTTGTATTTAACATTGAGTAATATTTATTGGATTAAGGTTTATAACCAAATAGTTATTAAGATAAATCACCAATCAGATGCAAAAACTAGGTTTTATACGAAGTATTGTACTCATAACAGTAAGGTATTCGGACTAAAGATGGTAAGAAAAGCACTTGCTGACTTGGATAATCTATCTAGCAACGCTTCTCTTGTTGATGTTTTGGCAAATCAAGTTGGTATATACGACACGATATGGAGTTTTAAGTTTGTCGAGAAATCTCCTAGAACCCGTATACACGGCACTGGCATCAATAAAAAAAGAAAAATAGACCTATGTTTTAATATGATTCGCACTTTTGAACAGGTCGCTAAATCTATTAATTTGAATATTAGTAATGAATATTCACTATTAAAGATAGAAGAGAATAGGTTTGATCAGGCTATCCAGGAGTTAACTAAAGATCTAAATATTAGTAAAGGTGCTTACATCCAGATTAATGAGCATCTTGAAGTTAAATTGGCAAAGACATCCAGCACAATTTACGTCAAATTTAGTGATTTAGCATCCGAAAAGCTCAATAAGCTTTATGGTAGATAATCGTCTTCAACTGAATAGACATATAACTATTTTTAAAAAAAATTATATTCATACAAATTACTCTAAAATTAGGTAATCAAGCTCATTGCTTAAAACTTGGAGTCGGTCGTGGATTTAGTAAAAACGCAAAACAATAATGAACAATTGCAACTTTTCAATAAGCTTTTATTGGATGCAAGAAGTAGTTTTATTGATGCTGAGTTTAAGATTTCAAACATCTTTGATGCACCGCATAAGAATGAAGTTGTTCGCTTAAATAAGAAATCACAAGCATATGTTGAAGCTAATGGCTGGATGTCCAGATCTTCCGCATTAGAGCGTTTAGAACAATGGAAAAACGTTGCGTTTAACCAATATCTAGATCCAACGATCCGCAACCAAAACAACCAAAAAATTGTCATTTCTCTTTTTGATTTGTCTGGCACATGGTCACAACCATGGGTTGATGCTGGCTATCAAGTATTTCGCTTTGATATACAGGCAGATCCTTATTTTGGCGATATTAATAACTTCAGCGTGGAATTCTTTAACGAGCTTTTTGCATGCTTTGATGGTTTGGACGTTCATGCGATTTTAGCTGCATGCCCATGTACTGACTTTGCTGTTTCTGGTGCAAGACATTTTACCGCCAAAGATGCTGATGGTCGCACGTTAAGCAGTATTGAGCTGGTGTACCAAACTTTAAGAACAATTGAATTTTTTAAACCGAATATTTGGGCAATTGAGAATCCAGTAGGGCGTATTGCGAGCTTAACCGGGTTGTCGCCGTGGCGTCTGTCGTTTGATCCGTTTCATTTTGGGGATACTTACACTAAGAAAACCTTATTATGGGGTAGATTTAATGCTGACCTACCTATTGAACCAGTAGAGCCTATAGAGGGATCTAAAATGCACAAGTTATATGGTGGGAAAAGCTTGGCCACTAAAAATGCTCGAAGTGTAACGCCTGTTGGTTTTGCATATTCATTCTTTATGGCCAATAACGCGCATGACCATAAACTGATGGCATTTTCAAACAAATATGACCGATTAGACCGGAATCTTTTAAAACTCGCTTTGAATTCAGGAGTTTCTGAATATGAAATTTCGTCTGCCATCGATGATGCTTACTATGATTATGATGATTTGGCAGCCATTGATTCTATAAATGAACTAATGCTTGCCTAAGTATTCATACAGTATTCGCGTACACGAATTTAGTGGCAAAAAGCCAAAAACTTGGAGTTTATATTATGTTTAATTTATTACCACACGAACTTATTGTTGATAATTTTGCCGGGGGTGGTGGAACATCAACCGGTTTAGAACGTGCATTTGGGAGACCGATTGATATTGCTATTAATCATGATCCTAAAGCTTTGGCGATGCACCGGGTAAATCATCCTCTTACAAAACATTATTGTGAAAGTGTTTGGGATGTAGATCCAGTTGAAATCACTGGTAATCAACCCGTTGGATTAGTCTGGTTGAGCCCAGACTGTAAACACCATTCCAAAGCTAAGGGAGGTAAACCTCTCAATAAAAACATTAGGGGATTGGCCTGGATTGCATTGCGCTGGGCAGCAAAGGTTCGACCTCGTGTAATAATGCTTGAAAATGTAACGGAGTTTGCAGAATGGGGTGACCTTGATAAAGATGGACGTCCATGCCCAAAGCGTAAGGGACGAACGTTTAATTGCTTTGTAAATGCATTGAAATATCAAGGATACTCAGTTGAATACAAAGAATTAAAAGCATGTGACTTCGGTTCACCAACTATACGAAATCGATTTTTCTTAATAGCTCGCCGTGATGGATTGCCAATCGTATGGCCAAAGGAAACCCATGGTAATCCTAATACCAGTCTTGTAAAAAAGGGACGTTTATTGCCATGGCGTACAGCTGCTGAATGCGTAGATCTAAGTTTTGATTGCCCTAGTATATTTAAAAGAAAAAAAGCACTGGCACCAGCTACGTTAGAGCGTATTGTTCGCGGTATTTTGAAATATATCGTTCATAATCCAGAGCCATATATCGTTGATGCAGCTGCTCCAATTCTTACAGAATGTGCAAATGGATCAAGTCGGAGATCAATGCCGATCGGTGAGCCTTTGAGGACAATTACAGCTGAAACTAAAGGCGGTACCCACTCACTATATGTTTGTCACCTTTCAAAAATGAAAAATGGATGTACTGGCCAAGAGTTAAATGAACCTATGCATACACTCACAACAGTAAATCAATTTGCAGAGGTACGAGCTTTATTAACGAGATTTACTGAAGGGTTAAATTTCAAAAATGAACTTTTTGAAAAATTTGGAATCATTGAAATCAATGGTGAACGCTATTGTATTGAAGATATTGGCTTTAGAATGCTTCAACCATTTGAACTTTATAAGGCTCAAGGCTTTCCGCATGATTATATTTTCAGTTATGGACATGATGAAAATAACCAACAATTGAAGTTAACTAAACAAGACCAATATCGTATGGTCGGTAACTCAGTACCACCTGATTTATCTTATGCACTGGTTCTGGCCAACTTTACTCATGAACAGGAATATAGTCTGGCCTCATAAGGCTATTTGCATTCTATAAATTATGAGTTAAAAAAAGAGGTCCCTAATGACCTCTTTTTAAGCTAGATAATAAAATTAATAATTACACTTAAACCAATTTGCTTTACTGTCCCAAACCGTTCTACCAGCTTCAAGTGGGATCTGGTTGTACAACACATCACTTCCAGCTGAGATTCCATTTTGGGTATTTAAAAAGCCTTTGATATTGATTTTGATATTTTTCTGATCGTTAGAAAAGCCTTCTACACTTGCGATAACCGTACCATTGGTCTGCTTAAAATTAGGTTGCCCAAATACGTATATACCGGTAAAAGCAGACAATACTGTTTCATTGCAGATAGTTTTACCTATGTCTTTTGTTGTAGGGGCATTTGCAGCTATAAATCTATTTTTTGCATTAATTTGAGCTTGTTCCTGGCGTTGACGCTCATTTTCTTGACGTAATCGCTCATTATATTTTCTCTTGTCTTGTTCAAGTTCTTCTTGTCTATGAACGTTGTAATAATCAATATGACCTTTAAGTGAAGATCGATCAATAACCTTTGTTTTTAGCGAAATGATGTCTAGATTTTTGTTAGTACCACCGTATCGGCTTGATAATGGTTCAATACTTACATACCAGGGTGAACTTACATTACATTCAAAAATACCAATGTGAGGTGCGAGTTCTGACCCGATAGTCTTAGGAGATGGGTTATTACGTTTATCTAAATAGGCATATGAAGAACGTTGAATTTGTCTCAACGATCCATTCTGGCTTTTACATAAATTATTCATGTATGAATGGGGTAAAAGAGCTTCTTTATATCCAGTAAGCATATAGTCTTTACCGGTCCCAGCTTTCCCATTTAGGTTTTTGGAATTAATTATGTTCTCAGGGGTCTGATATTTCAGCATTTGATTTGGCGTAATTTCATCCGGTTGAGGCAGAATGGAACAACCAACAAGAGGTAGAAGAATAGCTGAGCTTAGTACTAACTTAATATTTTTCATGATCTAAAAATTATCCTGATAAAACTGGAGTTCCTAACTATTAAAAGTAGTTAATATTGATGTTTAAACTATAATATTTTACAGTTAATAATTAATAAAACCTATGCTTAAAATGTTCAACCGGGCTGTATGGCACAGCGTTAAAAAAGAAGAATTTGTTTTATAGGGGATTCAATGCGCCCGGAAGATACTAATTCCTGTGTATAACGCCGTTCATACCAGCAGTTAGTTTTTATATCAAAGATATAGCATCTAAAAACTTCCAAATTCCACGAATACTTTTGGATTTCATTTAAGTTTACCACCTGGGCTTGTTCCACCCGATCGCTATAACTTGAACTATATGACGTTTTGGTTTGTTCTGGTTTATACAAAACAATTTTTGCCTTTTCTCCGTATTTTACAAGCTTTGAATACGTTTTACTTGGGTAGGCTTTTAATGATTCGATAAGTCTATCGAATGTATCTACTGATTCTGTTGATCAATCAGTGGAGATGGATTGTACAATCCTAAGTTGTTTTGGCTTGAAAGATTTTATCTCTAAAGAAGCAATGTACGAATATGTTTGTGAAAATTTGCATTTAGACTTAGACGAAGTAGATGGAACAGAGCCATTAATTATAAAGCAGGGGAATAAGTTTATCCTTGTCTGTGATCGTGGATTCCCATCGGATATTGAAGATCCGAGTATTTATAATTACTTGTCCAATTATATCCAATAGAAATCATTTTCTATAAAACAGAGTGTGTTTCCACACTCTGTTTTATACGGTATTTAGGTCCTTTAAAAGTTCAAAAGCATCCATTTCTTTAACGATGTTCAATAAATATTGCCTGTTGTTTAATAGCAATTCATCAAAGTGACGTATATCAACGATATTACTTAAATTATGTATTTTGAATTGATTTTTTGACATGTAATTAATGCATTCATCTTGATCAAAACATTTTGTTGCTGGAGATCCTGATTCACTTATGAAAATAATGCTGCTGTTCCACATAGATAAATAAAAATATCTGTAAATTTTATCATTTCGCGAAGAGTACCAGTCAGGAAGCATAATTTCACAAGAGTACTTAACATCACCTCCATGAGAATATTGATCCCAAAGTTCAATCATTTCAGAACGTTTTAATTTAGATGTCTCCAGTGCTAAAACTGTGTATTGAGAATCCCTACTTAACCCTAATTTAAAACACATATCTGCGTAATTAATCTGATCGATATCAATTGTGTCTTTGTATCGTTGTTTTTTTAATTGATTCAATAATTCAATCTGATTGCTTGTAAAAATATCCATCCATTGAGTAACTGGCAATGATTTTATTAGGGCCAAAAAAGCTTTTTTATCTTCTCTGGTGCAATCTATGTCTTCTTTCACTTGTCTATTCCGCAAGTATCCATAATTGCCATTTTCTAAATCGGAGCTAACCCAATATGCATCCTGTAAAGTTCTATCGGCTTTACTTTCTAAAGGTGTAATGTCAAATAGTCGGAGATCGTTAGGACAGCATTCTGTAAATGTTGGATGCTTAATAGGTCTGCTGGTATACGCTATTAAAGTTTTACGATGCTTTGATAAGAGAAAAACACTATCTAAATAGTTAGTCATCGTGTTTAGAACGGATAAAGGTAAGGCATATTCTTCATTTTTAGTTTTATATGTATCTAGGACGTCTATCTCAGAGTAACATTCAATATAAGGATAGTGTTGATGCTGACGAAAATTAGCAATAGCTTTTTTATTCTTACTATCAGAAAACTCATATTGAATATTATTCGAGTCTAACCAACTATAAAATGATTGATTAATAATATCCTTCACACGATGATCGATAACCAGGATATCTGGTATTCCAAAAACTAATGGAATATTTGGGCCATTAGTCTTGTAGTAACGGCTCCAAAAAGTCTTCAGGAATTTTGACAGGGAACAACTACTGTCATTTTTTTCATAATATTCCGTGTAATTTAATGGAAAATAGAGGTGGATCAGGAAATTTGAACAACACTTATAAGTGATATTTTGCTCCCCAAATGATGTTATAAACATCAATATATGGAGTATTTTATGGCACGTAGACCAAGAAGAAATCATTCAAATGATTTTAAAGCTAAGGTAGCACTTGCTGCGATTAAAGCAGAAAAAACACTTGCTGAATTGAGTGCTGAATTTGATGTTCATCAAAACCAAATTATCGACTGGAAAAATCAATTGCTTTCAGCTTCCTCGCAAGCCTTCGATCAATCAAAAGCTCCAACAGAACCGCCCATTGATCTAAAAAAACTACATGCAAAAATCGGTGAGCAGGCATTAGAAATTGATTTTTTAGAAGGTGTGTTGAAGAAACTGGGCCGCTTCAACCACAAAAGTTAATCGATGACTCACTTCAGATTTCAGTATCTAAGCAAGCTCAGCTGCTGAAAGTCTCCCGTGGTTGTTATTACTATCGCCCAAAACCTGTGAGTGCATCAGATCTGAAGCTGATGCGGTGTATGGATGAATTACATATGCAATACCCTTTTGCAGGTAGTCGGATGATGCGTGATTTGTTGAATCGTCAAGGACATCATATAGGACGACGTCATACACGTACTTTAATGAAGAAAATGGGCATTAATGCGTTATATTGCAAACCAAATTTAAGCCAGGCTAATCAAGCTCACCGCAAATATCCATATCTGCTCAAAGGATTGGCTATTCAGCGCAGTAATCAAGTGTGGTCTACGGATATAACGTATATCCCTATGGCAAAAGGCTTTGTTTATTTATGTGCTGTGATTGATTGGCATAGCCGCAAGGTACTTGCGCATAGAGTATCGATTAGTATGGAGGTTACATTTTGCATAGAAACATTAAATGAAGCTATTGAAAAATATGGTCGACCTGAAATATTTAATACAGACCAAGGCAGTCAGTTTACCAGTGATGCATTTATTGATGTATTGAAATCAAATGGCATTCAAATCAGTATGGATGGTAAAGGTCGATGGGTTGATAATGTGATGGTTGAACGATTATGGCGGAGCGTTAAATATGAAGAGGTGTATCTCAAAGCCTACAGCAATGTTTTGGATGCGAAGAAGCAATTAAACGCATATTTTGAATTTTATAATTTAAAACGACCTCATTCGAGTCTGGACAAAATGACTCCAGATGAGTTTTACTATGACCAGCTACCACAACAAAATAAGGTAGCTTAACTAGAGCAGAGTATCACTTATAAATAAGCTTTTAGTTGTTCAAACATGTGGGACCACTTCTTAAATTGAAATAAAATACAATTTATAAATCATAAAATGAAATTTTTATAAATTCAATAAATGAAACACTACATTGATTGATCATGATCAAAAAAATTCTTATTAAATCAATTAATTAATAATTAATAAGGGGTTTTAGGGTGAGTTGATGTTGAGTTAGAAACGTTATACTGGGTGGGGTGATTTAATCAAAAATGCTACATAGCAATTAGATATGTTTTGCTATTTGAGTTACTACAGATAAGATTAACGTGCATGTTTAGGCGGCCTAATTTAAATACAAATAAACTGTCTCTGATAAACCTAGCACAGTTCAAAATTCTGTTTCAATAATATTGCTAGATACGGAAAAACTTATTATGCTGATCTAGGCGCAATATAGTATTTTGGTTTATATAATCATTTCCAAGAAATTTAATTTTGTCTTTAAGTACAGCGACTACATATTGCCCATTAATTTCATTTGCTAGACTAAATAAAGTTTCTATTTGGTTGGCATGAATATCCTCAATACTATCGTGTAGAACAAATTGAGGGAACAAAAGGCCAACTTCATTTATAAATGAAATATATGCTAAATCAAATGCAGCAACTTGCCCCTTTTTCTTACCACCACCAACGTTTCCGCTGATATTGGCTATTTTAAATTTGTAATACTCATCGCTATCTTTCTTTTCATATGAAAATATATATTCCTCTTCATAGAACTTTTTAGAATACTTAGAAAAAAAAGTATTGAATACAGTAACTTTCTCATTAAAGTCAGCAATGTATCTTTCAATTTTTCCGTTGATTTCTTCTAAATTTGTAGAAATTTTTTGTAATTGCTCCGTCGTTTCATTAATTTTTTGTAGAGAAGCTTCTAATCCACCTTTTTGTTCAAGAAGTCTGTTCAATTCCAGGCGCATAACCTCTAAATCATTCAATGTTCCACTATTACTGAGGGCTTGCAATAAACTACTTTCTTCAAATAATGCTTTATCTAGATCTTTTTGGAGTTCATTTCTATCTTGTTTCAATTTTGAAAGATATTTTTCGATGAAATTTACTTTATTTTCAACCATTTTTGAGTGAAAATTTAGTACATCATCAAATTTCTTCTGCAAATTTGGTAAATAGATAGCTGCATCATCATAGAAATTTTGAACATAATCAGAATCAATTTCATTAGATGATTCAGTGAGTTCTTCGATCGTTTGTTGGTTGAGATCTATACGTAGATCTACTTCTGATATACTCGTTGAGAGTTTAGATATTTTAGATTTGATTTGTCTAATATTTTCAAGCTCATGATGATAAGCATCACTTAGGCGAAATTCATTGATCTTTATTTCTTCGGATACAATATTTCCATTAACAACATTCAGCATTTGCTCAATTACATTTTTTGAATGAGGTTTTTCATAAACAGATAATCTTTTTTCATAGTCTTTTTGTTCCCTAGATAAGCTGCTTTTGTTAGAAAAAAGAGTAGGTTCTGGAAATCCAAATAAGAACAAAAAAATCGGTTCATATTCACGAGGAGAGGTAGATTTGTGCAAATACATAATTGTATTTGACATTTTTGAGGCATCACTACGTATAAATTTGGGAACTAATTGTCTTAATGATGGTTTTGACGCTTTGTTTTTAAAAATTAACTCAGATAACTTTTCTCTATACTTTGTGATTGAGCTAATTTCTTCATCATTTATTTTATAATATTTCTCACCCTCTATAATAAGATTTCTTTCAAGAATTATATTAGTATTATTTCTCAGAGTTAGCTCAAGCTGTGCTGAAACTTGATTATTTTGGACGAAGTTGTAGACCTCTGTATTATATTCAGTTTTGAACTCTGGATCAGTATAAATATCTTTGCCATCTGAACCTAAACAGTAATCTACAATGCGAAGTAGAGTTGTTTTTCCAATGCTATTACCAGATTCAGTTCCTAATATAGTTTCATTGTCTAAGATTAGGTTAAGACCAGTTTTAAATGGAATATTGCGAATTTCAATTCCATTAGAAAATATCTTAAGATTTTTTAATAACATTTTTTAATATCTCCATTCTCTGTTAATTCAACTAAGTTTAGGAGATATAACCAATCGAGAGTTAACATGAAATAGCCAAAACTAATATCATTGGAAGTTCTTTTTTTAAATGATTCATATAAATATAAAACATCAAATTTCTCTAATGGAGAGTTAGTCAATATACTAATTAAACTTGCTCCAAGTCGATAGATGCTTAAATTTGGATGGGCTTCATTAATGATCATAATTGAGGTCGTTCCAAAACTTTACATTCTATAAAGGCATGACCAACAACATATTTTACTCCAAAAATTAAGTCCTCTTCATCCATATCTTGACCATTTGATGAGTTATTAATTATTTCTATTATTTTATTGATTACATCTTCTATTATTTGGTCGGAGTTTGATTGAATTACCTCTATAATTTCTCTCTTTTGTTTGGAATAAGACTCAATTCTTCTTAAGTTTCCGATGCATTCTTTATAAAAATCATTAATTAATTTTAAGATTTTTTTTTCAGATCCAACTTTTTCTTGATCAATTGTACTTAATATTTTAATGACATTGTGTCCGTATTCACCATACTCTTCAATTAAAGGACGATACTTAAATACATGATTATATTCGAGTTTAGCTTCAATATTATAAGTATGTTCTAACTGATTGGTGAATGCCTCATCTATAAGCGTTAGTGATGAAAGTCTCTTTACTACTTGAGATATTAAAGCTGGCCGTCTTTGAAAATTTGGTGCAACTTGATTGATGGTGACAGTTTGAGCTGTGCCAATATTTGTAGAACGATCAGGACACATATCAGTCTGATCCATGATTAATAGTTATATCATTTGCCTGTTCCACATATGTAGAACGATCATGCGTTTTAACTTGACGTTGGTCGGTATCAGTCTTTTTGCTTGTTTTCAAATTACTAATTTCTTGTGATAGTTTCTTAACACGTATTGTTTGTATTATCCCCCATATTGTTGTGAGGATTGTACATATTGCAGCTACTCCTCCAACTGCTGGGTTGCTTAAAAAATTTATAATAGTGCTCATTAGTTCCCTTAGATATCATTCTATATAATATTTTAGTGATACATAATGTAACATAAATGATGGTTTCAGCCCAATTTCGTCAACGGCAATTTAAGTTGATAAATATTTAGATCATCAAGTCTCTGCATTCGCAATCTAAAGAAGCTTGATAATGCTTGAGCGATCAAATAAAAAGTTCGGAAAACTATCATAATTGGGTCCTGATATAGGTTGAATCTTTCCAAGGCGGATTGCATTGTTAACATCTTGGCGTGTTTTTCCAGTAGATTCAGCTAGTTCTTGTGTACTTAACGCATATATCCTGAGCATCTTGATATTTTCCAAGTCATCCATATGGGCATAGCGCTGGCCTAAGCCATCATCGATTAAGCTCAATCGCCCTGATTTCAGCCAATCAATTTCGAGTCTGCGCTTGTCAATTGATAACCAAGTGGGTATGTCTTGTAGTTTTATAAGACGCGGATTATTCTGGAATTCTGCAAGGTATTGCAGTACTACTTCGGATTTAAAATAACGTTTGTTACCCAATTCTCCATTATGTTGCACCGCTTGTAAAAACCCCTTTTTTACTAAACGTGACACTTTTTGAATATTAGCACTATCTCCCAAAAGTTCAGCAACTGCTTGCGCATCCATATAATCTGTTTTGGCTTTGCTTTTTGTAGTCATTTGTCCTTTTTTGGGCCTACCGGTGCGGGTTTGATAACCTTGTACTTTATCCAATTGTTGTTTGTTGATGCTGATAATATCTTTACGCTCAAAGACATAAACTAAACCATTATCAATGGTTGGTCCTGAAATGGGTTTTATGCCAAGGTGCTTTATACGCTCAGCAATGTTGGTAACATTTGTTTGAAAAAGTTCTGCAATTTCGCTTGGCAAAATGTATTTAGCTTTGAAACGGGCTAATTCCTCTGGTGAAACAAAGCGCTGAGTAGATTTTATATTTATTTTTGCCATTTTATACTTTAAAAGGCCTACTGACATGATTCGATATACTGCATCACGGTAGGTATTTAATGCGACAATAACATCATTGATATCTAATAATTCATTTTTATCTTTATTTTTTGTTTGTATATCAATGAATTGAAGTAATTCATTTTTATCAAAACTAATACCCAATAAACCAGCTTCTTTATCAAAGTTCACTATAGAAAGTCGTCTATCAAGTACAGCTTGAATTAATTCATCCAGTGTCCGCATCGAATGATAGTGATATTTCTTGAAATAAAGCGAAAGAGGTATATTTTCATGTATAAATTTTGATTTTACTGATTTGCCAATATTAGTTAATAAGTTATTTAACACCTTAGTATCAATCAAGATATCACGGTAGCCATCAATATCAGGACCACGAAATGCGGTAATAATTCCACTCTTTAACAGGTTCTTTGTATTGTGGGGTGACAGCCTTAAAATTTTAGCTGCTTCATTTAGCGTAACTAACCTCAATAAAATATCTCTGAGTTCAGCTACATTATCTAGTGAGTACTTCTCATCCAGCGAAGGTGGTTTTAAATTAGTTTTGATAAGCTGATCAAAGCTAGAATCAGATACGGCTAGCATAGTTTTAATTTCTTTTTTTGATAATAGCTTGTCTTGTTTCAGATTCTCAGTCTTTGGCTTTGGTAATATCGCTGGCGTTTGTTCTGTGCGTATAAAACTTTCTAATTCAGACTCTACCGCTTGATAGATGTCAGGTTGTAATTTACGTAATGGAGAACGATCCAAAGCCATACTTAGGCGAAAGAGCAGAGCTGGTTTACTAAATGCTGGATAGATGGCACGATTTCTTGCGACAATTTCTGTTAGAAACTGATGAAAACTTTCTGGCCAATTAGCAAATGGTTTGAACGCATTTAGAGCTTCAGTGTGCCTATTACTTATAATTTGATAACTAAGGTCTAATTCTGTATTAGACCAAGAATACCTACTGGATAAAATATAGCCAAGATGAATGACTGCATAAAATGATTGCATATCTTTGACTAGTGGATGTCCTTTGATCGAATCGCCATTGACTGCTTGTGCAGTCATATCTGCTAGTAGTGTTTCAGAGCTTTCAACTTGCAATGAATCTGCTGCTTTCATTTCAGCACCACAGCGACATTTCAGTAAGTTTGTTCTTGACCAACTAAATACTGAATTACATGTCGAGCATGTATCCTGTAATAGAGATAAGTGTTTAAGGCACACTGTATAAGATGCAACTGTCCATATTTTTCGATGATAAGAAGACTCTGTTAAGCACTGTACACAGATTGCGGGATTTCTAAAATTCATTAACTCATCGGAAATGCTTGCATGACCGACTCTGAAATATTGGCTTTTATTGAGAGTAATCGACTGAAAAATTAGGTTGTTCAAAGTATTTTGAGGTGTATTTGTGAGATGAGACAGTCGTTCTATATTCAATTTACCCATGCAAAGAGCACGTATTTTATGAGCCTTTACCTCAAAATCATTTTCATCCAAAAGCGATAATATTGGATTCAAGGATTCATAACAGTTAGCATCCGATAGGCGTAGTAAGTACCCGATCATACTTTCATCTAGATTAGGTTCTGGACGCTTTAATAGTCGTTTTTTCATACGCTCATCAATCGATTAACGGCGGGTTATGGTATCTCTGATTGTCAATTCTTTTGGCTTGGCTTTGACACGATTATTAGTGCCAATTTCTGAGTGTGTAATCCTACTTGTTGCTTTCCAAGAAGAAATTACAGAAGTCTCTACTAGGAATGGATTATTGGGGAGGGTGGTGTCGTATTGAATTGAATCAAAAGCTGTGCCTAAATGCGCTAAAGTCAAACATGGATGATTATGTCTAATGGCATCATAGGCAGCGTGCTTTATCAATGACATGATATTTGCTGCCGTTCCCTGACTTGCTACAAAAAGACGGTAAGCAATTTCTTCTGAAGCTAAATTACTATACACATCAAATGGAAGAGATTTATCTACTTCAGCTAAAAATTTTCTAAATTCATTTCGGTTGGCTTCACTATCCCATAAAAAGGGAGTTAGGCGTTTCTTGGTGAGGAATCGGCGGCGTAGTTGAGGGCTTTGATGTAAAATGGCTTCCGATTCTGGCATGCCAATTAGTATGACTGGAATTTTAGTAATTTCGATAAACATCTTGATCCAGTCTGCTACCAAGCCAATAACTCTTTGTGTCTTATTATCAATGAGATGCTGAAATTCATCTATAATGATGACTTCTACCTTACATTGATGGACTAAAGCATATAAACGGTTGCTTTGAGTTACAGTGGTTCCATGGGTAGCTGCTAAATCACCTAGATCACTTAGCATTGCGGTTGCTACGCTTTTAATTGTAGCGCTGGCAGGTATAGATGTTTTAAAGACAGGATGGATGTCACCATCAGGCATTTCGATTGACGGCCAACGACTAGAATATTGTCGAATTAGACTTGTTTTTCCTACGCCTGATCCTCCTGTGATAAACATACACTGAGGCTCTTCTGAAAATTTAGACATTTCACGACATTCTTCAATGCAATCAAGAATGCTTGTGAGTCTAGGATATTTTATAAAGATAGATTCAATTTTTCTGATTTTATCTGCATTAGCTGCAACAAATTCTGCTAAATCACTCATTATTAATACCTCCCAAGCTGTAATCAGAAGACCAGTCATCCGCTTCATCATAAAATGATGTGAGTGGTATTTTATCGCTAGAAACAGGGTCTATTTTTTTCTCAACTTCGGCGACTAGATTTTCTGGAGAACGATTCTTTTCTTTATAAATAGAGTTTAATTGTTCATTTGACTTAGAGGATAGTACTGAGTTCTGAGAGATATCTTCGTAGCGTGCAACTTTTTGAGATAATTGTGTTTTCCTGTTTTTGGAAGTATGTTTACTTTTTTCAACAACTTCTTCAATCCTATCAGCAGCTTCCATTAAATTATTCATATTTACCGAAGATTTTGCGTATTCACGGGCATTCCTTCTGATTACTTGATGTTGAAATAAAGTTTTACCCGTTGCATATTTCTGGTTTATTGCTGGAACACTGAAATATTCCTCTTTGATTGGATCAAGAACAAATATATGAGAAATATTGGAAGGATCTATTTTTATAGTCACATTTGGATTGTCTAGAATTTTTTGCCTCAGTAAAGCCAGTTCTGATGAGTTATAGATTAGACCTTCATAGGAGATGCCAGTCCTCACAATTTTTCGTTTGTCATGAAGTCCTAGAGTAATATTCACGTCTAATGCACTCTTGGGAAGTAATGGTGGATATATCAGTACACTTTTACGCCATTTTTCTGCTGGTGTATCACCAATGCGTTCTTTGAAAGTTTGATGAAAAATATCTATTACCCATATATACATAATTTCTACGAATGATGAGAAATCTATTACTGCATTCTTAATAGGATCGTAATCGGCAAATTTTCCAAGATCTTTTAGACTTTTACCTTCCATACCATTGAGTAATTTTTGATTTATAATTGAGAAATACCGCTCAATGGAAGCTTTAAACCAAGGGTGGAGCGGAGGTGCATATTGAATATTAATCCCTAGTTGAATACATGCCTCTTCGAGCGCAATGCTATAGAATTCTTTGCCGTTGTCTACGATTAAAGTTTCGAATACACCAAAAACATCCCATGTATTTTTAATAGAAGGAAAGATTTTGTTTATTTCAACTTTAGGCAATATAGCTACTTTTAGACACTCCATGACACTAAATGCACTTGGTGGAGTAAAACTAATGTAGAATCCTGTGACAGAGCCTGTATGGTGATCTATTGCGGCCGTAATATACGGTTTGCCCAAAGGAAAACCAGTTTGATCATCAATGACGAATAAATCCAATTGGGTATGATCTATTTCAACCCGTTCTAATGGTCTAGTTGTTGAGACACCCGTTTGGTAGACTCTAAATTCCATTTCGGCAGCATGTTTTCCTTCTCGGTGTAGAGTAACTAATACAGGGTCAAGTGCTTTAATTTTATTGATTAGAGTAGTTAAACTTGGTGCTGTTAAGGCCTCACTAGGTATCCTGAATTTATTTTCTTTCCAAATATTTCTTTTAAGCTCTTCGTAGACTGTTGTTATTGATGGTTTATGTCCTTTCAGGTAAACATCCTTAATAGTCGTATCTATTATCTGTTGTACTTCTGGATCAAGGCGCTTACTTCGATTCCCTTTTTTTTGCTCATTCTTGATTAATGAACGTATGTCTTCACTAGCATTCTTATAATTTTTATGCCAACGATATACTGTAATTGCTGAAGGTGGTGTGGGGTCTCCAATTTGAAGAGCAATATTTGCAATAAGTGGATCAAGATATTTTTTTGTGAAAGATGGGACTTTTAGTTCCTTTAGAATATTTAGATATTTTGACCTTCTTACAGCTTCCTTTTTTTGTTCTGATGATTTTGTTGAAAAATCTGCTAAGGCACGTTGTTCTGCCGTAATTAAAGGTTTGGTAGCAGTTTCAGGATCAATAAATTTAAGTTGATTGTTAACTAGGTGACCTAATGCTTCTGAGTATGGTATTGAAATCTTCAGAGCATCAGTTGTTCTTGAAAGTTTTAATATTTTTGTTTTGGGATCAAGGCTTTCAATTTCCCATACTGAACCTTGATAAGCGACATAGTGTCCATAAGAAAATTGATAGCTACTCATAGATCATCGTCTCCAACATACCATGTCATCTCTATTTCGGTATTAATATGAAGAGGCTTCTCCATATCGAATCTAGCGCTACCGTTGTAGAGTAAGAGATACGCAAGTTCCATTTCTGCTCCAAAATCAACGCAATGATTTTGTAGTACTTTTAGAGTATGTTTAGAATGATTTGGTAAGGCTCGTTTGATTTTTAAAAGTATTTCAGGATTAGATGTTAAGCGAGCATATCGGTATAGAAGTCGAATATTATCTAAGTAACTGTCTTTACGGAGATGTTCATCAGTTATTAAATCGTATATATGTCCGTGAAGATGAAAGTGCGCAGCGCGAGCAATATGTTTGCGTTTGAACTCATCTTCCATTGTTTTCTTATATGGTTTAACTTCTAAATATTGATATTGACCTGTTTGTAAGCTATGACGCATGACCTCAAAGTCTGGAGTATGACGCAGCTTTCTATCTTCAAAGATATAGGAAATAATTAGTGGTTGTGAACGGTAGGCAATTACATCTCTATCGAACTCAAGCCAATAGCAACAGTCCCTTTCTATTTGAGACTCCCATTGAATAATCTGCTGCATCTTTAAGCTAGCAAATTTTCCAATTACTCGGTCTCGCCCTCGATTGGTAATACGCCTAACGCCATGCATAGCCATCTCGAAAACTCCAAGAATTTTCTTTAGGAAAATTAATCATAGCTTGATTTCAACTTATGGTTGAATTTATATATGTTTAAGAAGGAAAGCTTTTTGTAACAGTACTATTTTTTAATATTGATTTTAGATCAGAACTGTATGTTTTAAGAAAATAACCCAATTCTTATAAAGTTCTTTGGGAGTTATAAGAAAAAATTGATTTAGCCCCTAGGTGTTTTATTACAGCAAAAGTCCCAGTGAAAAATGAATTTTTAAAAATATAAAATTCTCCGGGAAAAATCTAACCCGATTGCTCTAGTCTGTAATAGTCGCAAATGACTAATTTTAACTTATAAACTTTCAGGAAATTCCATGCCAAATCTAGCCAAAAAAACGAGAGATGCGTTAGTTGACCAAACTGATAAAGTTTTGACTCCAACCATGCGTGCTGGGCAAACGATCAAGCGTATTACAAATTTGCTTGCTCATAAAGTTAAGTCAGAAGTAATTGTCGCGCAGTTAAATGCAACAAGTACAAATAAAAACACTTATACGATGAATGAGATTAGGGGGTATGAGAAGCTTTTTCAAGACTCCATTACTCGTGTCGGAATAAGTAAAGAAACAGAAACAGCTTTGATTGAAGATCAGGCTTTAATGGATGAAGCCATCACCAATAAATCTTATTAATTCTAAGGAAAGGGTAGTCATGAGTAACGTAAATCCATGTGTTCAGGAAATTTTAAAACAACTTGACCTTACACCAGACTTTACAGGTCTTCGTGATCTCATGGTTGCCCCAAGGAATATTATAAAAAGATCTATACCTAAATATAGGCAGGAAATTTACATCAAAGACCAAATGGGTTTTGCAAAAAGTAAAGCTCATCTCAATTTATTTGAGTATATCTATCACTTGATACTCGAGAAAAAAGAGAAAAAGAATATTTATAAATCTGTATTCGAAATTGGTAATCCTGATCCAATCACACACAAATCTAGTTTTCATCCTTACCTTCAAATGACCTATGGGGGGGCAGATACCTATGAAGTAGTGGCTTTCATTAAAAAGCAAATTGAACTTCTTACAGGAATAGAATTCCGTAAATTTATAGACGCTGATGAAAGTCTTGCATATAAAGTCATTACACTTTTTTATCGCTTAATTAAAAATAACCATCCACGATTATTCAGTTTTATTGAAGGGGGGGCCAAAGATTCAGTAAATTTTGAGTTTCGTTCAACATATCCAATGGCACACGAGCAAGCTATTAATAACACGGCTATCCTTGCAGAGCTTTTAGGTTCACTAACTTTTCAAATGCCGAGAGAATATTTAGAAGTCTGCTGGACTATGCAAGCAGAGATATTTACTACAGTAGAGAATTTAGCTAGCCAGGTTAGATCTTCTACAAGAAAAGATCAGGGTATTTTTGAGTCGAAGAAGATTGGTGAGGCATTGAATCAAATTATGCCATTAACTGATAAAGCCGTGATGGATCGCCTTGATTTTAAATTATTTGCGGCTTTAACTCTCCGAGAGTATGAGATCCGTACACGTTCAAACGCATTAGTGAATAAGGCTATCTGTAGCAATCCGCTGAATTTTAATTCGATCCGTGATTTTGATTACATTGGTCATTCAGAAGAGAGCACTTTAAAATATATGCTTGGTCTTGATGAAGTGCCCAATAAGAATAGATTGGATATTAAGAGTGATTTTTATATGCAAATAGTAATGGGTTACAGATATATGTCATCTAAGCCATTACTTCCCATTCACCGGACCATCATGAAAGCATTAATCATTCATGACGATAAATTAAAAATCGAAATACCATCTGTGGTTCAAGGTACTGGAAATATACCTAAGTCTATCACTTCGATTTTTACAAAAGCAGCCACTTATCAAGCCAAGAACGGCAAGTTGCCAGATTGGAGTACTTATCCCGAAGGCTTGACATGCTATTGGGATTTACGCTTCAAGTTTGCACGTAATGCCTTAGTTGCACCAGATATGGGTGAGTATATAAAATTGCATTTAGCATTTATAAGAAACGAATCTATAGTTGATGAGCATGTGATTGCATATCTTTATAAGCAGAACCTAAGCGGGTTTGAATATTTCACATCTACAATTCCAAAAGCTCTAGATAATGACTTCCGTAAACTTGTCTAAAAATATTCAAATTTTAGCAATAACATAGTAAGCGTCCGCTGAATCCCATACCTATTTTTTAATTCGATTTAGGTTTCCAGCAGTGCGGCAGCAATTCTTCAATTTGGGTCACTTTGTGTGTCGGTAACCTTTTCAGCACATCACTTAAATAGGCATACGGATCCAAGCCATTCAGCTTTGCTGACTGGATTAAAGTCATGATGTTTGCCGCTCGCTGACCACTGCGCAGCGAACCTGCAAACA
Source organism: Acinetobacter endophylla (assembly GCF_053543775.1). Lineage (NCBI taxonomy): Bacteria > Pseudomonadati > Pseudomonadota > Gammaproteobacteria > Moraxellales > Moraxellaceae > Acinetobacter > Acinetobacter endophylla. Next base: position 19,966 of record NZ_JBLVOM010000263.1, read on the forward strand.
GCCAGTTCTTGCGTCCCAACGCCCAGGGACGCATCTGATTGTCGGGTAGTCAGACGCAGTTACCTACGTCCAACCCCCTAAGAACCGTGCATGCGAGTTTCCCAGCACACGGCTCAAGCCTCTGCTAAGGCGCCATTCGGCACCCGGTTATACATCGTTGACATTGGCAAATTGAACACTCCTTGGACAATACAGATGGTAAATCTCAAGATTAGCAACTGCATCCGTTCCACCATGACTTAGCTTCACAATATGACGGCTGTGCCATGGTGTATCTTTGGTGACTGGTTTAAGACAGGCGCAGCAGCGACCACCTTGTTTTAGCCACACCCGATACAGCTTGGCTCGCCCCTTTGCGGAGACCAGCATTCTTTTACCCCATCGGGATTCGAAGTACTCATCCCATGCGGGGTCATGAGGGTTAGCAGCAGCCTTGATCTTGATATGTCGCACAATTGGCGTGTCCGAGGCAGACACTAATGTGTATTGTCGCTTCCGACCATCAGCGGACTGTTCATCACATGAGAACACCCATCGACGCGCTCCTTGTACTTTGAAATACCGATCTTTGACCCATCGGAGTGTTTTGCGAGGGTGGCGACGTACCGCCCATCGCCAGAGCATTTCCCACACTGCGCTGTCTACCTGGTTGAAAACCTTCTTGGCAACGACATAACTATGATAGTTGGCCCAACCCCTTAGAATAGGGTTGAGCAAACCGATCAAAGTGGCCTGTCGTGTCGCTTTGTTTGCATTGATTAATGCTCGCAGCTTATCGAGATGAGCACTGATGTTTGCCTTTGACGGCTTGATCAGTAGCTTGCCATTGTACTTGCGTACGTTCCAGCCAAGAAAATCGAACCCGTTCCCTATGTGCGTGATTTTGGTCTTTTCCTGAGAGAGCACGAGACCGCGCTCCGCCAGAAATTCAACCACGGCAGGGCGAACTTCATTTTCGAGCCACTCTTTAGAATACCCCGTGATGATGAAATCATCCGCATACCGTACCAGTTGCAGCTTTTTGCCTGTCCATTTGGCGTTAGGGAACCTCTTCGCCAGCATCGTTTCCAGTCCGTCCAAGGTCATGTTGGCCAACACCGGGGAGATAATACCTCCTTGCGGTGTTCCGGAAAGACTGGGAAACAGCTTGCTTTGGTAGACGTAACCGGCTTTGAGCCATTTCCGTAGAATCACCTTGTCCATTGGGAGGTTGGCGATCATCCAGTCATGGCTGATATTGTCGAAACAGCCTTGAATGTCACCCTCTAGCACCCACTCCGCACTTACTTTTCTTGACAGCACACCAAAGCACTGTGCTGCAGCATCCGCGGTTGAGCGTTGCGGTCTGAATCCATAAGAGTTCCGATCAGCGGTGGTCTCCGCGATGGGTTCCAAAGCCAGCAGATGGAGCGCCTGCATGGCCCGGCATTTCATCGTGGGTATCCCGAGAGGTCTCATCTTGCCATTTTTCTTCGGAATAAGGACTCTCCGAAGCGGAAGGGGCGTGTAACCTCGCCTCTTCAACGACATCATCGCACCGGTCTTGGCCTTGGGTGTATTCCAAGTCACCTTGTCGACCCCAGCCGTGTTTTTGCCTTTGTTTTCAGACACTCGTTTTACGGCCAATGCTTTGCCACTAAACGAGTGAGTCAGCAGCCATTGCAAAGCTTTCGCCTTGTTATGCCTGCCGTCTTGTACCGCCTTCACAATACGCGCTTGCAGCCCTCTGACATGACGCTGTACAGCAATCCAATCGATGCTGTCCCACGATGTGCTGGAAGGTGCACACGCTGATACTGCTGCATTCATTTGCTCTCCCTCCATTAAAAGGGTTCTACACACTCTCTTGTGATGAGAGACCATAAGGACGTCAGCCCGCTTTCGCGTGGGGTAATGTTTCAACCTCTATCCAACCCATTACAGACTGGCATTCGCTTTTTCCTCGTTCCTTCGCCCGCATCACCATGGGCAGTTTTTGCAAACTGCTTTCCCAATGGGGGTAATACGGGATTTCCACGTTCCGCTTACTGAAGTACATCGGCTTAGGTGCCTGCTATCGACCGGGAGGCGTATGGGTCACGAATGCGTAGTAGAAAGACGCGATTCCCACCTCCATTACCGTTTTGGTTCGAGCGTATTAGCCATTTCCGCTCGTTCAATTTAACGATCGTTGCGCAGATTCACATGTGTTCACCATACCGATTATCTAGCCCTTGTCCGGCTATGGCTGCCAGAAGAGTACGCCTCTCACGATTGATACCCCGCACCTTACGGTGCCTCGTTACATTGTCGAAGGCGCTCTTTATTCAGCCTTCTAGATTCACCCGGTGACACGGGTGGTTCCCGCAGGGGGAACAACTTCATTAAGCGACTTCGTGTCGCACCTCTACCCAATTGTTGCATATCGGTAGATTGCCATCATCCAGATAGCGGCTTAAGGCTGGCCAACGCTTCAGAGTGTAATTGATAGCCTTGGCGGTGGGAGAACTCGATGGCACTGTCAGATGATGTTGGTTGAGCCATTCATATAGTTGTTGCATCACTGGTTGACTATGCTGTTGTCGGTATTCGCGGCGGTCTTCCGCTGTACCATCGGTCTTTTTCCTGAGTTCTGCTTCTATCGCATACAGTTTCTGAATCAGCACTAAGGCCTGTTCAGCAACCTGACTTTTCCCAGTTACATGCAGTTCATGGAATTTACGACGTGCATGGGCCATGCACCCCACCTCAATCACCTGGCCTGATTTAAAACGTGCTTTATAACCACTGTAATCATCACAGACTAGATAGCCCTGCCAGCCTTTCAAGAACTCTTCAGCATGCTGGCCTGAACGACTATCCTGAAAGTCATAGATCACCGCCTGAACTGGATTATACTGTGTGGTGGCATAGGCCCAGACATAACCTTTCTTCGGTTTTTTATTATTCTCACCCATCCGCATGATGGTGACCGGTGTTTCATCTGCATGCAGCACCCGCTGTTGCAGCACCACCTCTTTTAAGGCATTGGCCAGAGGTTCCAGTTCTACACCGCAGCGACCTATCCAGTCAGATAAAGTGGATCTGGACAGATCAATGCCAGCCCGCTGATAGATCAGGCGCTGACGGTACAGCGGCAAATGATCGGCATACTTCGATACCAGCACATGGCTGAGCAATTCAGGTGAAGCAATGCCTTTATCAATCACATAGGCGGGCATCGCTTGCTGAGTTAGAGTGTCACACTGATCACAGACCCATTTACCACGCACATGCTGTTCCTTATAGAACTGTGCCGGTCTGAAATGCAGTTTTTCACTGACATCTTCGCCGATACGACGGAGTTGGCAGCCACAAGCACATTGGGTTGATGCAGGTTCATGCTCAATACGGATGGTGTGTAGATGATCTGGCAGTGGTCGACGTTTAGGTTTATTGGTTTTGGCTTTCTGTGTCGCTGCATTGGTTTTATCTGCATTTAGCCGTTCCAGTTCTAGATCAACCGCGGCAATATCTTCTTCAACCGCTTCATCCCACAGATGGATTTGTTTTGCCGTTAAGTGTTCATTCTTTTGGGCGAATTTATGCTTTTTAAACAGCGCCAGTTCATGCTCGTATTTTTGATTGAGAATAGAAAGATGTTGAACTTTGGCATCCAATTGTTGGTTTGATTGTGCTAGAGACTGATGCTGCAGCGCCAACTGCCTGGTGAATTCCAGCAGTTGTTCATGGGTCAGTTGGCTTAAGTCAGGCAGCGTATTCATGACCGCAGTATGCCTGAGGTCATGAGAAGAATGAAATAGAACGTTTGGAGAATAGCAGAATGGTCGAGCCTGGTTTAAAGCATCGTCACCACCTGCTGTCGTCCAATGCGCTGCCAGGGCAAACCTTGGATCAGTGCCTGTAACTGTTCCGGGCTGAGGGCCACGGTTTCACCTTGGTGAACTTGAGCCCAGTGAAATTTGCCCTGTTCCAGCCGCCGGGCACACAGCCAGATGCCCAATCCATCATGTACCAGCACTTTCATGCGATGGCCACGTTTATTACAGAACAGGTAAGCACAATGCGGTTTGATGTAGCCAAAGGCTCTCACCACCTGAGCCATGGTCGTATCCATACCTGCACGCATGTCCATGGGCTGAGTAGACAACCAGATTTCATCAATGCGGATCATGTTGCAAGTGCCTTGAGTAATTCTGCCAAGGCAGGTATTTCTGATGTCTGCCATTTTAGCTGAATATCATTATTCGTATGAGGCACGGTGATACACAACGTGATCCTCTCATCAATAGGTTGGCTGATTGCAGCAGTGTAAGGCAAAGCAATAAATGCTGGATTCACATGAGTAGGATCCTGCACGGCACCCTCATGATGGCTGAAGATCCTGATCCAACGACTGACAAGGTTGGCATTAATACTATGTTGCAGTGCGACCGAAGCGATCGAGGTATTAGGATTTTTGCAGGCATTGACAATACTGAGTTTGAATTCTTTGCTGTATTTTCGGCGTTTTTTAGCAACAGGAGGTGTTGCTGAATATATATCCATGTTCATGGATTAAGTCCCCACTTGTTTTTAGGTGGGAACTAAATTAAGGCTTATAGGATCGCTTGGTAAGGCTGTGTTAGCCGGATGCTTAC
>NZ_JBLVOM010000264.1:0-15835 GCF_053543775.1 Acinetobacter endophylla
TTGACTCGGATTTGTTCTGCATTGAGTGGACTTGTATTGACCCAATCTAGGATTTTCGCCTGATAGTCTGAGATCAATGTATTGGGCCGACCTGAGCGATGACCTTCTTTAATCGATTCAAACTCATACAATTCCCAACGTCGGCGTTGTAGCCTTATGGTTTCTGGGATACGTTCTTGTAGAGTGGCAACTTCCGCAACACTTTTACCTTCAGAAAGCCAGAGAATAGTTTGGGCACGTTGTCTTTCACGCCAATGTTTTGCATGCTTGGCCAGAAAAATGAGTCGTTCTCGCTGTTCTAAACTAAGTGGTACAGAAACAATTCGAGGCATGTGTGAACATCTGTTAACTAAAAAAACTTTTTCGCATGATTAGTTATTTTTGTCAACTTATGAGGTATTCACATTAAAATAAATTTAAATTAACTTAACAAACTCTTTATCAAATGATATTCGGGAGATGGTCTTTCAGGTTTTAATATCTATAAAATTTGATTGTGAAATAGACTTAGATACTTTATTTTTATTCCACTGCGAAAAACTTTCAAGATAAAAAAGTAGTTTATAACTTATTCTACTTCCCTATTTTTACAAAATACGCTCGCCGTCATTCCAGATTTAGTCAAACTTTGATCCTGCCGCTCAAGAAAATTTCTGGCAATCATAGACATCGTAGGTGCCATATTCAGACTGCTGTTTTCTTCGGACACCTTTTGAATATCCTGATAGGCTTTCAGTCGTTTGCAGAAAGCCTGACGTTGAGTTTGTGCATCTGCCTTTTGATCATCTTCATCTAAAATGTATTTGGTTTCATTCACGATTTTAGTCTGTGCTGAAATAAACTCATCATAGGCACTTTGTGAAAGCCGCTGTGCGAAGACCACGCTACTCAGTCCTAATAATAATCCAGCACAAATGAAAGATGATTTTTTTAGCATTTAAATTTCTTCTTTCCAGACATCTTCATAATCATCGGCATCAATCATGAAACGAAAACCTGTTTCCAGAGCCAGATACGGTAAAACTTCTGGTGCGATGTCCTGTAATTCACGTACTGTCATGGTTTCAAAAGCCTCTTCACTTGAAGGCTCTCCGCCATAAATGTACCAGCTGATATTTTCATCAGTTTCAGGCTTTTTACGGATGCCGACAATCGGATCCTGTTTTAAGGTATGTACGGCCACCGCAACAACATCATCCCCCGTGACTTCAACATAAGCCGAGCCTACTTCTTCACAAAGTAGCTTTTGCTCTGCGATCAGTTCTTGTAACGGTGACAGGTTTTGCGTGTTTTTCGACATTCGGTCTTACTCATCATTCATTAGCGCGCTATTTTAACTTAATTTTAATGAAGCTGATTGGGATTTCGTCGAGATCTAAAAAATATCTGCCCTTAAACCGTGTTAAGCGCAGATATGGATCTCAGCTTATTGGAAGACTTTAAAGCGCTCTTCATCCGCCAGATAATCTTTGGCACGTGGCTCGCCTTCTATCGAACCAAAGACCAACTGTGCACGCAACTTCCAGTTCGATGGAATGTCCCATTCCGCATGTACCTGTTCATCCACGATCGGATTGTAGTGCTGCAATGATGCGCCCAGACCTTCTGTATGCAATGCTGTCCACGTTGCAAATTGCGCGATCGCAGTCGAATGCTCTGCCCAGATTGGAAAGTTATCAGCATAAGATGGGAATTGTTCCTGTAAGCCTTCTATAACTGTTTGATCTTCAAAAAATAAAACAGTGCCTAGCCCTGCCGCAAAACTTGCCATTTTTGCTGTGGTTCTTGCAGCGCTTTCTTCATCTTTGGCATAGCTTTTTAATTTATCTGCGACGAAGCCCCAGAACTTTTCATGTTCCGAATTGAATAAAATGACGGCGCGTGAAGACTGAGAATTGAAAGAAGATGGGCTCTGCTTAATTGCAGTCTGAATCAAATCAGTTAGATGTTCAGGAGATTGTTCAACATTCTTGGCAATGGCATAAATAGTACGGCGTTTAGTAATTAAATCTAAAAACTGATTCGACATTTTTGAAAATCCTGGGATATATCTTCGGGAAAATTTGAACCTTCAGTTATTTTTATGAAGGATAGCTAATCAATGGAGCTTTTGCTTTAACGTGAGATAAAGCCTATATACCTTAAAAAATAATGGACTCAATTACTAGGCTATTTAATTGATATTTTTATATATTTTTTAGCTAAAAATGATCATTTTCATCTATTTTTTGAACAATCGTTAAAACTGCTGCCCTATGATAGAGCCTGATGTTAAACTATGGTTCAACATGCGCTATTATTGATCAAAATTTTAAGAATAAAGATGTTCAACCCCCAAATTCAATCTTGCTTAGGCTATTCTAAGGAATAGCACATCATGAAATAAATCTCATATTGCAGATAAAATTAATCCCCCAAAATTGGAGGATTAATTTTATAAATAAAAGCTAAAAAAACCAGTTTAAAACTTCGCGTTCAACACCTGAGCAGATACTTTAGTCTTCCACAACTCACGTAAAATCGGTAAATAGAATTTCTCACCGAGCTCAACCAGCTCTGCATCAATCAGAGCATGCATCTCATGCATAAACAGATAATCCAGTTCAACTGTAGTCAGTTTAGTCTGCTGCTTTTGATAGTCTTTGCGTTTCTGTTGGGCTTGTTTAACCAGACGATCCGCAAATGCTTTATCTTTAAACTGGGTAATCGCTTTCAAACGCAGTTCGATAATACCCCATCCGGTTAAGAACATCTGGAAGGTCTCAAAATCTTCGCTGGTCGATTCCCAAGACATTTCTTCCAGATTTTCATTATCCGGGAGTACAGGTAAAAGAAGTTCCATCACACTCGGGAAAATCTTTTTGAAATTCAAAATAAATTTAACAGGATGCTCACCTGGATAATCCTTGAATTGCACCTTTCTTTGAACATCTGTTAAATAAATATCAAGCATAAAACAATCATCAGTGGTTAATCTCATCTAGCACTATTGTACGCAACTCTGCCTGAGATAAAAACCACTGCTGACTATTCCATGATAAAACAGGCGGAAAGATTGAAAATAAAAGCGCTGCAGCCCTTATTTGGCATTCGGTGAGACCATCTGTTCAGGACGCACTACTTCATCAAACTGTTCAGCAGTGACTAAACCCAGTTCAACAGCCACCTGTTTTAAGGTTTTTCCTTCCTTATAGGCTGTTTTGGCAACCTTGGCTGCATTCTCATAACCAATCACCGGATTCAATGCTGTGACCAGCATTAAAGAATCATGCAGGAAATGTTCAATTTTCTCATGATTCGGCTCAATGCCTACGGCGCAATGATCATTAAAACTGTTACACGCATCGCCTAAAAGCTGGATGGATTGCAGCAGGTTATAGGCAATGACCGGCATAAACACATTCAGCTCAAAATTCCCTGATGCACCTGCCACGTTAATGGTGGTGTCATTGCCGAGAACTTGCGCCACGACCATGGTCATCGCTTCACTTTGCGTCGGGTTCACCTTACCCGGCATGATGCTAGAACCCGGTTCATTTTCAGGTATACGCAATTCACCAAAACCACAACGTGGCCCGCTGGCCAGCCAACGAATATCATTGGCAATCTTATTCAGACTAACCGCTAAAGTCTTTAATGCACCAGACGCGAATACCGCAGCATCACGGCCTGCCAACGCTTCAAATTTGTTTGGCGCAGTCACAAATGGCAATCCAGTTGACTGTCCCAGAACTTTAGCAGACTGAACAGCATAATCAGGATGAGCATTTAGACCGGTACCAACCGCTGTACCGCCTAATGGCAATTCATATAAGCCAACTAAGGCCTGTTCTAGACGAAGAAGTCCATGATCAAGTTGAGAGACATAACCGCTGAATTCCTGCCCCAAGGTTAAAGGCGTAGCATCTTGTAGGTGTGTCCGGCCAATTTTTACAATATCGGCAAAATCCTGAGATTTGGCATATAAAGTATCGCGTAAACGTGTGACAGCCGGAATTAACAGTTCATTGATCTGCAAACTCGCAGCCACATGAATCGCAGTCGGAAATGAATCATTGGTAGATTGGGCACGATTGACATGATCATTCGGATGAACCGGTTTTTGTGCCCCTAAATGATTGCCCAGTTTCTGGTTGGCAATATTGGCAATCACCTCATTACAGTTCATATTGCTTTGCGTACCTGAACCGGTTTGCCAGACCACCAGTGGAAATTGACTGTCCCATTTCCCGCTGATGACTTCATCTGCCGCATCTACAATGTAGCGTGACAGTTCTTGGGAAATCTGGTTCAGCTCGGCATTGGTCAAGGCCGCAGCTTTTTTGACGAGTCCCATGGCACGAATCATTGGACGTGGCAAACGCTCATTGCCAATTTTGAAATTTTGCAAGCTACGCTGAGTCTGAGCGCCCCATAAAGCCTCGCTCGGTACAGCCACTTCTCCCATCGTGTCATGTTCAATACGTGTTTGCATGTTCAACCTCAATTCTTCTTGCCTGTTACGGATCTTAGGAATTTCTATATCAATGATTTAATCTATTTATTTAAAGTAATCGATTACAACAACCATGTAAATGATAATTATTATCAAATATAAGCTAAATACTCTTACTTACTGCCCTCTGAGCATATTCTGATAAAACAACCATTCATCCTCAAGCATCTTTCTGAGTGAACGCTGAGGTTGCCAATGTAGGATATTTCGCACTTTTCCAATGTTCGCCCCCAATTGATCCATTTCCGCATGTGGGTATGGCAGAGCATCCATGGTTTTGATTGCAGACTGAGTCACTTCAGCCAGTTGATCTAGCAAATCCTGTATGGAAATCAATTCACCGGCAATATTAAAGGCTTCACATTTTAATTCCTGCTGTTGTGATAGCCATTGCAAGGACTTGATCACGGCATCACAACAGTCTGCGACATGCAGAAAACTGCGTTCTACTGTGCCATCCGCAGTATGGGCCTGACGGCGTAATTCCAGATATTCACGTTGCTGTGCAGCGACCTGCATCGCCAAAGGCAAAATATTTTTCGGTAAAGGTGGCACCGCTTCCCCCAGCACACCGTGTTCAAAGGCGCCGGCGATATTGGACAGACGTAGGATCGCAATCCGCCATTCATTATCAGTTTTGGCAGTATCCCGGATAATTTCCTCAACCATTTGTTGCGATTTGATATAGGGATTCGGATAAGTGAAGTTAAAAGGCAGATCTTCGCTTAAGTCTGCACCAGATTGTCCATATACCGCCAGACTGGATAAATGTACCAGATGACGCACGCCGGTACGCTGCATGGCACGCATGAGACTCATAATACAGCTAACATTATCATTATAATATTCAAGTGGTTTTAATACTGATTCTTCCAGTGATTTAAAACTTGCGGTATGCACCACAGCCTGAATCGAATGCTGCTCAAAGACTTTGTTCAATGCTGGCGTATTGCGAATATCAATTTTGATAAAAGGTACATACATACCAGAAATAAATTCGAGGCGCTCCAGAGTCTGTAAGTTAGCATTGGCCAAATTATCGACCACAATGACCTCTAGTCCTTGTGCTAACAGACTTAAAGCAATATGTGAGCCTAAAAATCCTAATCCACCCGTCACTAAAATCATTTATACTACCTACTTTCTGATGAAGCCAAGATCAATCTGTTGCTATTGATCAAGCCTGTAGTGAATTTCGATGAGCACCTTAATTCTTGTTACCTCCGCACCGACTTCCATTTATGCCTGGCATGCCCTGGGTTTGGCTCAGGCCTTGCAAGATAAACAGGAAGCATTCCGTGTATTCTTCTATCAGGACGGCGTATCGGTCGCAAATGCATTGCAATGGGTACCCGACGATCAACGTCATCTTACACATGCATGGCAAGCGCTACAGATTCGCCTCCCGGTCTGTGTAAGTGCAGCATTGGCACGTGGAATTACAGATCTGGACAATGCTCGACGTCACAATATTCAGCAGCATAATCTGGCAGATGCCTTTGAATTGGTCGGTTTAGGTGAACTTGCCGATGCTGTTCAGTCCTCACAACGTCTCATTCAATTCTAGATGTTTCATTTTTTAGAATGTGTTGCTTTTCCAAGGAATCTTGTGTGAAATCTGTACTTGTTATATTAACCCAAGCCAATCTGACCAGTCTGCAGGTGCATGAAAGCCTATCGGCTACCATGGTCCTGGCAACGTTTGGCGCAGAAGTTAAAGTCCTGCTACAAAGTGCTGCCCTCAGTTTGCTGCATTCAGACCTGCAATTTGACCAGGTGCATCATGCATTCAAACTGGCATCAAATATGGTCGACAGTTTCGAGTTTTATGATCTCACTCCGATTCTGATTGAGAAAAAAAACCAGCATTCCTCATTTGTGGCACAGAGCGAACAAGAAATCGAATTTATTGAGCTTAATTCTGAATTTATTCAAAGCTTTGATCATGTGATGTATTGGTAAGGAACAAGGATATAAAAATGTCAAATCACACACTTTATCTGATCCAATCCAGCTATTCGGCAACAGCGCAGATCCTAGAGCAACTGGCTCAAACTTATACAATGGGTGATCAGGTCGTGCTGATGGGTGAAGCGGTTTTGCTGCTAGAGCATTCATTTCTTCAAAGCTTGCCGAAAATTCACATACTGAAAAATGATGCGGAGTTATTAGTACAGCCTTTGCCTGATCAGATAAAGCTTTTGAATTATGCGGATTTTGCAGATCTTTGCCTCGAGTTTAATCGCTGCATTTCAATGAAATAATAAATGAGTTAGATATGAATTTAGAATTGGATCAAGATGGCCATCTGGTTGACTATACCATCTGGAATGAAGAAGTCGCTCAAGTGCTGGCCGATAGTCTGGAACTGAGCTTAACTCCTTGGCATTTTGAAATTCTGCAAGCGGTACGTCAGTTCTATCAGCAGTTTGGTCATTCACCAGCAACACGACCACTGATTAAATTTTTAATGAAAACTGTCAGTGCCGATATCAATAATGCCATGCTTCAAGAAAAGTTTAATACTGGTCTGGTGGCCCGTCACTTAAGCCGTTTGGCTGGTGTACCCAAGCCTGCAAATTGTTTATAAAGATACTTAGCTTTCTATAGTGTGTATTTAAAGGCCCAGATCATTTTTTGGGCTTTTTTTTATGAGAGCAATTTTCAGACTGAGAATAATGAAAGATACAGCTGGATCTAATTCGTCAAGTTCGAGTTTGTTCTAATACTCGCAACGCCCGATGCAATTCATGATCCATTTCAGGCAGAACTTTAATCAGAAACTCAATTTGTGCTTTCGCTTCGGCCTTGCTCACCAGTTGGGCCTCTACCAGTTTTTGCTGCTGACTGATCAACAAACTGACTTGTTGAGGATTTGGTCGTTGTCCCTCACTTAAAGCGTTAATGATCTGAGTAAAGTCCAGATATAACTGTTCTTGTTGCTTTGATAATTCGCTTTGCTTTGCAACCGTATCGTTCTGTTTCTTCTTCGTAGTTTGACTATTCTCAGGAGAGTTAACAGATATATAGCTTGCCGATTTTTCAACTGGCAGGACCGGATCAGAATGGGTCTGATCAGTAAAATTCGTCCGATAGATTTCTTGTCGTACCTGATAACCAATACCCACTAAAGTCCCAAACAAGAGCAATCCGATCATTACATAGAACAGAATTGTTTTATCATTCATTTTTATGTCCTCAGCTCAACAAAGACAACCTTTATCAAAAAGCTGTCTTTTTCACTAATCGACGATTGACTACGGCGTTGACCAGTCTGCTGGTGCATAACCAATCCGAACGCGTTGTGGATGATTTCCTACCGGTACACTCAGCACTTTATTGCCTGTGGCAAAATCAATCACTGTGACTACATCTGTTTCACTTTCTGAAATTACACAGCTACGACCATCCGGGCTTCGCGTTGCCCAATAAGGTTTATCTGCAGAAATCAGTTTCCCGGCTGTCAGTGTTTTGCGATCTACAATCGTAGCGTAGTTATCCATGGTACCGGCGACACAGAGCTTTTCACCATCAGCACTGATTGATAGGCCATGATGACGCGAATCATTCACCCATTTTGTCCGGTCTTTCGGAATACTGTCACTGCCAGGCAGCTGTCCGATCCGGCTAATCTTGTTCTGATTCAGATCGTACTCAATCAGCCCATTAAAAAATGAAACCTGGGCATACAGTTTGGTTTCATCCTTACTAAATACCATTGGTCGTACTGAGTTGGACAAATCTTTTCGACCAAATGCATCCAATGCAGGCCTGAAATCGATTTTTCTTACCACCTGATGCGTATTGGCATCTGCGATAGTGATAAAACGCTTACCTTTAGTAAAGTCTTGCCACTGTGCATCCATCGAGGTTTCAACATTGCCGATGGCAGAGTTCAGGATCTTGTTGCCGCCATCGAAGTAAATGTTTTCATGCGGTTTATCGCCAGTGCTGAAACGGCCTAACTCTTTACCGGTATGGATATCCAATACATGCACCACATTTCCTGAAGATGCAGATACGGCGACTCGTTGCCCATCTGGTGATACCGCCATATGGTCAGCACGGAAGCCTTCTACAGGCGTCCGCCAGTTAATCTTGCCGGTTTTGATATTAATTGATACCACATCGGCGAAACTTGGGCGTGATGCAACGACTGACTATCCATCTGGTGTCGAGTACATATCATCCACCAGCTGGTCATTGCCTTCACCGGCTGTGGCCTGAATATAAGTATAAGCAATCAGTTTGATTGGATTCAGGTGAATTTCTTTAAGGCGCTCTTTACGATCAGGAATCATGTTAATGACGCCAATTTTGCCAAAATCACCCGATGGACGAATCACGGTTACCGTGCCATCCCAATTATTTCCGACAAAGAAAACCTGCTGTGAATTGGCAGGTACAGCTGAAGGCGCAGAAGCGGCCTGTACACTTGGCAACGCAGATAGCATCGCCATCGCAGATAATGTCAGACAGAACCGTGGCCATTTTTTATTTTGAATTTTCATCCATTATGCTCTGCATAATAATTTATATTTTTGTTTTCATTCCTTGTTGTGTACACAGCCAGGCTGTGTTTAACTTATCTAATATACAAACGTATAAAATGATTTACTGTTATTTCCGACCAAAAAATATGCAGCTATTTTAAATTTATTACTTCAGGTTCTATGAATTTAGGTGATCATCGTACTTCGATCTTATGTATCCAGTACATCGACAAACTGTGCATTGAGCACATTGGCAAGATCAGCTGGTTTTATTCCGATATCCAAGCCTCTTTTACCGCCACTGACATAGATCGTATTCAACTGTTCTGCGCTGGCATCAATCACCGTTTTTAATCGTTTCTTTTGACCAATGGGACTGATTCCGCCGACCAGATAACCGGTCAAGCGTTCTGCATGTTTAGGATCTGCCATCTGGAGTTTTTTGCATCCTACGGCCTGCGCTACTTTTTTCAGATTTAACTGATGATGTACCGGCAATATGGCAACAAAATACTGTTTATCATCCGTGACTAATAAAGTTTTAAAGACTTCTTCCACCGAAAGCCCTAATTTTTCAGCAGCTTCTAACCCGAAACTTTTGGCATTGGCATCATGTTCATATTCATGAATGCTGTATTCGATTTTATTGGCTTTTAATAGTTTGCATGCAGGTGTCATAGAAAGTCTTGTTTGAGAGGAATCGCATGATTATATAAAGATTAGCTCAAGAAGTTAATTTAGATGCGGTGAGTTTAGAGAAATTTTGCTTTAAGCCCGTATTCCGCTTCAATCAGATCTATTTGGTTCAATCTTTACGCTCTTCAATACTTTTAAACTCTTCTGCAAAGATGATGACGAGCAAAATATCAACAAATGTATGTGTTTTTGCCACTATCTAAGCGTTAGGCGATTAATGGCTTCACTATGTAGAAGGCTTGAAGATGAACACATTCGTCATTTCATGCGTCTATAAATACGAGGCATATAAGTCGAGCGTTTTATCTTAAACCCGCTGAGATTTAACCTTTATCTCCGGAAGAAGAAATAGATTCTTGTACAGTGTCTGTCATGAATACTTGAATTGAAAATGATGTAATTAATTCCAATATATTGGAAGAATAGACCTAGGAAAATCCAAGTACAATAAGAGAAAATATCATTAACATATTGTCTTATCTTATATTTTTAAATTTTCATCAAGTTTTGAGAAACGGTCGATAGCTTATATATAAAGAGGATCATCAGCACAACTCTAAAGTCAGAATGTAAAGAGTTTTCTATGCTATAGAAGTCGAACATTGCAGTAAAATCAGCCAGACAACTCTTGTTCAAAACTAAAAATATCACTAAAAGGAAGAATTTAGCGTTAACATGAAGATACAGTTACATAAAGGATATTAACTGTTTTTGCCAATTGGGTTTACAATGAAAATAATCTGAATACCCAGCGAATTGTAATTTTTTAACATTGCCAAATCTCTGCAAAGTTTTCATTATAGCGCCACTGTTTGCTATATGCTTTCTACGTTAATTCAAAGAAATTATAAATAGTAATGTAGAAAATCATGCAATAATAAGCAGAGTTTGCAGACATCTTGCAAACAAACCCCGATACTTTTTAATTGGAGCATGCTGGATGAGTTCGACCATTTTGGTTATTCATGGACCGAATTTAAACTTGCTTGGGAAGCGCGAACCGGAAGTTTATGGTCACCTTAGTCTTGACGATATTAACCAGCAACTGATTACTCAGGCTCAAAAGGCCACATTACAACTCGAAACGTTCCAAAGCAACTGGGAAGGTGCCATTGTTGACCGAATTCATCAAGCTCAGCAAGACGGCGTTCAATATATCATTATTAATCCGGCAGCATTGACTCATACCTCTGTTGCGGTTCGCGATGCCCTTCTTGGCGTTGCCATTCCTTTCATTGAAGTCCATCTGTCTAATGTGCATGCACGTGAGGCATTCCGACATCATTCGTACTTGTCCGATAAAGCCATCGGCGTGATTTGTGGTCTAGGTGCAAAAGGCTATGCTGCTGCCCTCGACTATATCATTGAAAAAATACAACCTTCTACACAATCTTAATTAGGAATACTGTCTCATGGATATCCGTAAAATCAAGAAACTCATCGACTTGATGATTGAATCTGACTTACAGGCGATCGAAGTTAAAGAAGGCGATCAGTCGATTGCATTAACTCGTCGTAATCCAGTGGTTGCAGCAGCTGTTCCTGCTATGCCTGCACCAGCAGCCGAAGCGCCAGCAGCAAAATCTCCTCGTGGCGCAGTTGAAACTTCACCAATGGTCGGCGTGTTCTATGCAGCACCAAGCCCAGGTGAACCGACATTTGTTAAAGTTGGCCAGACCGTTTCTGCAGGCGATACGCTGGGTATTATCGAGGCAATGAAAATCATGAACCCGATTGAAGCTACTCAAAGCGGTGTGATTGAAGAAATTCTGGTGAAAAATGGTGAAGTGATTCAATTCGGTCAACCACTTTTCCGCTACCGCGCTTAATCACCCCGGGGATTTATAATGTTGCAAAAAGTTTTAATTGCAAACCGTGGTGAAATTGCGTTACGCATCACCCGTGCTTGCAGAACTTTAGGGATCAAAACTGTAGGTGTCTATTCTGACGCAGACAAGGACCTGATGCACTTACGTTTCTGTGATGAAGCAGTATGTATCGGCCCTGGTGCGAGCAGTGACAGCTACTTGAATATTCCTGCGATTATTACAGCTGCTGAAATTACCGGCGCAGATGCAATCCATCCTGGTTATGGATTCCTCGCTGAAAATGCAGAATTTGCAGAAATCGTAGAAAATTCTGGTTTTATCTTTATTGGTCCGCGTCCGGAACATATTCGTTTAATGGGAAACAAGGTTTCTGCCATTATTGCCATGAAAAAAGCTGGTGTACCAACAGTACCGGGCTGCGACCATGCCGTAACGATTCACAATGCCATGGCTGAAGCCAAAGAGATCGGTTTTCCACTGATTGTAAAAGCTGCTTCTGGCGGTGGTGGTCGTGGTATGCGTATCGTAGAAAATGTCGATACCCTGCTGGAATCTGTTCAGGCTGCACAGCGTGATGCAGAAATGTGGTTCGGTGATGATACGGTCTATATGGAACGTTTTCTGCAAAAGCCACGTCACGTCGAAGTGCAAGTACTTGCTGATGGTAATGGTCATGCGATTCATCTGTATGATCGTGACTGTTCACTACAGCGTCGCCATCAAAAAGTACTGGAAGAAGCACCAGCACCGAACTTACCAGAGCAAGCACGTGCTGATATTCTAGAAGCCTGTGTCAATGCCTGTAAATTGATGCAATATCGTGGTGCAGGTACATTCGAATTCCTGTTTGAAGATGATGAGTTCTTCTTCATTGAAATGAATACGCGTGTTCAGGTTGAGCATCCGGTAACTGAAATGGTCACGGGTATCGATATTATCGAACAGCAATTGCGTATTGCTGGCGGCTTAGGTCTGGATATTCAGCAAGAAGATGTCAAGGTTTTAGGACATGCGATTGAATGCCGTATTAACGCAGAAGATCCATCAACCTTCTTGCCTTCACCCGGCAAGATTGAGAGCTTCTATGCACCAGGCGGCGCAGGTATCCGCTTAGACTCGCACATCTACCCAGGCTATAGCATTCCGCCGTATTATGACTCGATGATTGCCAAACTGATTTCGCATGGTAAGGATCGTGAGACGTCTATTTCTCGAATGAGAAATGCTTTGGAAGAAATGATTTTGACTGGCGTTAAAACCAATATTCCTTTGCATAAAGATTTAATCCTTCAGGATAAAAACTTCTGCAAACAGGCAATGGATATTCATTACCTAGAGAAGCATTTGTTAAAGCAGCTTGAAGGTGCTGAAGACAAAGCTTAAATCAAAGCTCATAAAAAAAACCGCTGTCATTCAGCGGTTTTTTTATTGTTTGCAATTTAAGGCAATACGCGTCTGAGCACAGCAAAACATTGTTCGGCTTTTTCATTGGCGCAGAAGTTAATGGTATAAGGGTTTTGCCATTTCACAAAATATTGCGAAATTTCACCAGACTGATCCACCTGATTGCCTGAACAGTCTTTTTCATTATTGTCATATTTTACTTGCAGAATCAGCGCTGGAATCTGCTGCGAAGGATCCTGTGCCGGCTGATAGTCATATAGCCCCGACGTCCACTCATCGCCACTTTTAATCACCACATTATTATTGCCTTTAAAATTATAATATTCGATACATTTTTTATTATTCGGGATTTCCATTCCCCACAATCCGACAATTTCCGGACGGGTTTTCACAGTAAATGTATTTGGGATTTCAGCAGCTTTAGCAGGAGCATTCGCTGGTTTTTTATTTTCTGTCGCCATTAGCCAAGGTGAGCTCATGAGTAAGATAAGGCTAAGACATATTTTTTTCATATTTACCGACATCTTGTTAACAATTGATTCTAAATTATCATATTTTTTGGGATCGTGTCCCGCTCTAACGCAATTTCAATACAGAGTCAGAAATTATTTATCACATTGTTTAAAAACATGGATTTCCTTTCTGACTTTTTTTGTATATATTTCGTATATAAGAATCTTAATAGTTCGCATTAATAACAGATTAATCAAACAATAAAATTATATTTTGGGTCAAACTTAGTTGCTGAACAAAGTGATCATTCACACTTAAAAATTTGAATAGGATTTTAAATTTGCAATTAGCTCGAATAACAGAACAACAATTAAATCATGAAACCTATGCTTATTTTGTCATTGTTTTCGCTGTTTTAGTCTGTTGTTTTATTGGGATCGCAACCAGACCAATTGAGTATCTGGCCTTATTGTGGCCGGCCAATGCTGCCTTGTTAGCCCTGTTCTTACGCTTTCCACATTTAAATAATATGGGAGGTTGGCTTGGTGCATTCAGCGCTTTTATGTTTGCAGATCTGATCACCGGGAACAGCCTATTACAAAGCCTGTTTCTTACCTTGTCTAATCTGATCAGCACTATTGTCTCGATATTTTTTATTCGATATTTCAAGATTAATTACAAATACTATAATACTGGTTATACATTCGTTCATTTATTTGGCATCTTCGCTTTTGCAGGCTGTCTGGCCAGTGCGGCTTTTGCAGTTCTCACCTTGCCAAATCTACCCAATTCATTCATGACCAAAGAGAATTTATGGATTGATTTTGGTCTGTGGTGGACCGGTGAAATGGTGAATTATATTGTGTTTCTCCCTTTAATCTTGGCATTCCCAAGAATAAAAGACATGCAGTATCTATTTAAAAACCGTCGTCAAAAACGTAATTACTTCAGCTATTTTTTACCTGCATCTTCAGTCGTGGCCTGTGTCATCATTACCAATATTTTTGCAGGCCCCGGCGCAATGCTCTACCCTCTGGCTGCACTGATCTGGGCTGCGTTGACCTATCGCCTGTTTAGCATGACACTGATTAATGCGTTTGTGACTATTTTAACCTATTACAGCCTGACGCGGTTTTATGCCACAACGCATGACACCTTGGCAGATTCTACGATTTATATTTCGCTCCGGATCGGGCTGTTTATGCTGGCCTTATCGCCGCTTATTCTTTGTATTATTAGTCAAAACCGCAATGAGCTGTTTAAACGGGTCTTGTATCTGGCCAATCACGACAGTCTGACCCGCACCATGAACCGTCATTTTTTCTTTCAGAAAGGTGAATATTTACTGCAATATGCCAACAGAATGGAATTTTCGGTCATCATGCTGGATATTGATCATTTCAAACGTCTGAACGATGATTTTGGCCATCATGTCGGTGACAAGGTGCTGCAACATTTTGCGGAAATCATTCGCTGCAATTTACGTGCTGAAGATCTGTTTGCACGAATTGGTGGGGAAGAATTTGTGCTGTTACTCTGGAATACCGAACCATCAGAAGCACGTCTTATTGCAGAACGGATTCGTGATCTGGTGGAAAAAACCCCTATTTATCAATCAGATGGCTCGCCCCTGTATATTACCGTGAGTGTGGGCATCACTCATCAAAATGAACCGCAGGCCCAAGACCTGCAAAACCTGATCAATATTGCAGATCAAGCCTTGTATCAGGCCAAACATCGTGGGCGAAATCAGGTGGTGCTTGCATCTTGAGCCTAAATGATCTACAACCTTGAAGCAGCAACACTAGGGAATGGCAATGAAATTTGAAGAATATCTGCAATATGACGGTTTAGGACTGGCTGATCTGGTCGCCAATAAACAAGTACATTCAAGTGAACTTTTATCTGCTGCACTAGAGCGTAGCTCAATTGCCAATCCCGAGCTAAATGCAATTATTATTCCGATGCATGAGCATGCATTGAAACGGAGCCAGCAAAATCTGTCCGGACCTTTTGCCGGTGTGCCTTTTCTGGTTAAAGACCTGTTTCAGGAATATGCCGGTTATCCAACTTCTTATGGTTGTCAGGGCTTAAAACGGATTGGTTATATCGCCGAGACCAATGCCGAGATTGTCAATCGCTGGGAAAAAGCCGGGATTGTGACTTTTGGACGTACCAATACTCCTGAATTTGGGATTAAAGGTATTACTGAACCAGATGCTTGGGGCAGCTGTAAAAATCCGTGGAATTTACAGCATAATAGCGGCGGCTCGTCCGGTGGTTCCGCTTCTGCCGTGGCTGCCGGAATTGTACCAATTGCGGGTGCTGGTGATGGTGGCGGCTCGATACGTATCCCCGCTTCCTATTGCGGCCTGTTTGGCCTGAAACCGAGTCGTGGCCGCACGCCTTGGGGACCACAAATGAGTGAAGCCATGCATGGCGCCGCGATTCAGCATGTACTGACC
>NZ_JBLVOM010000265.1:0-10932 GCF_053543775.1 Acinetobacter endophylla
CCTAAAATTTGTTCTGGTGACCAGTCCAAGCCAATCAAGTAATCAATATAAGCGAAGGCAAATGCTGTCATGGGTGATGAAGGACGGTACCGTCTTTGACTTGCAAATTTCGCTGCCTGTTGAGCTCTATATCCACGTTGCCCAGTATTTCTTTTTAATTCACGGTAGATGGTTGATCGTGAACGCCCTAACTCCCGAGCAAGGCTAGCGATTGAACTTTTACTTTTCAAAGTAGCATAAATTTCGTATCTTTCATCTTGAGAAAGTTGGGTGTATTTCTTCATTGTGTGCTTTCCAATTGCGAGTTGAAAAAGTCCAATGATTCTACGAATACACCTAACTTTTTCAACTAACTACAAATGTGTCGCACTTGAGATTTGAATCTGCGTATTTACGTTATGCTTAAATCACAATTTACTAAAACGCATTAAACTAAGTCAAAATTAAAAGTATTTATTCAGGTATAATTTGACCCAAAACTTGAAAATAAAATATAGGAGCAGATATGAGCATTATTCAAGAATTTAAAGAGTTTGCGATCAAAGGCAACATGATGGATCTGGCGATTGGTGTCATTATCGGTGGTGCTTTTAGCAAGATCATCGATTCATTGGTGAAAGACATCATTATGCCTTTAATTACGGTGATCACCGGTGGTGGCGTCGATTTTACCCAAAAATTCTTTATCTTAGGAAGAAACCCAGACAATTTACAATCTCTGGATGCATTAACTAAGGCCGGTGTAAATGTACTGACTTACGGTAACTTCTTAACGATTTTAATTAACTTCTTAATTTTGGCTTGGGTCGTATTTTTATTGGTGAAATTCATGAACCGTTTACGTAAACAAGAAGGCCCAGTCGAGGAAACTCCGACTACCCCAGCCGATATTGAATTACTGCGTGAAATTCGTGATGAATTGAAAAAGCGTCCACCTCAAGTCTAATTTTTCTAATCCCCCTAAATCCCCTTTATAAAAAGGGAACTCCTCCCTTTGACAAAGGGGGAGGTAAGGAGGGATTTATAAATATTAAAAATCCATCCGGAATTTGATTTCGACCAAATGAAAACCAAACTGGCTTTTGACCGGACCATGTAATACACGTTCAGCGGCAGTAAAAACCAGTTTATCAATCACTGGAACCAGCTGGCCTTTCTTCACTTCACCTAGCTCACCGCCACGTTTGGCAGAATTACAGGTGGAATATTGTTTTGCGATTTTATTAAAGTCGGCGCCACTTAAAATCTTCTTTTTAAGCTGTTCAGCAGTTTCTTTATCTTTAACCAGAATATGACGCACAATAGCTGTCTTCATGACTTTTTCCCTCGTACAGTTGCCACTTTTTTGACAGGGAGCTGGATCTTTTTCAAAGGTTGGCATTCAGGACAAAAAACTGAAGCACGTTGTCCCAATTTGATATTTTCAAGCGTAGTTTCACAGTTCACGCACATTTCACCGGCACGGCCATAAGCCAGCAGGGTTTGCTGAAAATAGCCATTTTCGCCCATAGCATTAGTGTAGTCTCTTAAGGTTGAACCACCCAGATCAATCGCCTGTTTCAAGATGCGCTTGATTTCCAGAACTAGCTTTTCGATCTGCATCAAGCTTAAAGTCGAGGCAGGTTGTGCCGGATGAATCCCCAGATTAAACAGACTTTCGGTCGCATAAATATTGCCTACGCCCACCACCACATGGTTATCCATAATTGCAACTTTGGTGCCAACATTTTTATTCTTCAATTTTTCAAATAAATACTTGGCATTAAAGTTCTCGCTTAAGGGTTCTGGCCCCAACGTGTCAATCAATTTGCTTTGTGATTGTGCATCCAGCCAAAGAATGCAACCAAAACGGCGAGGGTCATGATAACGCAGTTCGATATCATCAAACTGAATGATCAGATGGTCATGTTTGCGTAATTCTTCATTGCCATCGCATAGACGGAAACTCCCCGACATGCCTAAATGCCAGAGCATAGTGTCGTGTTCAAACTCCGCCAGAATATATTTAGAACGGCGAGTGAGTTTCAGTAATTTTTGCCCTACCAGCTTTTCTATATTCTCTGGAATGGGCCAACGCAAACTTGACTGACGCACTTCAACACGTTGGACGCGTTGTTCCAATAAGGGTAATAAACTGGTTTTGGTGGTTTCAACTTCTGGTAATTCAGGCATAACGCATCAGTGGCGAGGGGAGATGCAGCTAATATTGGGTGAATTGGCTGGGATTGCAAGCGTTAATCTGGGTGAAATCGCTGGAAAATGACTAGGTATTTCATATTTATTTAAGCTGTAATTGTTTAAAGAATAAACTGGGTTTCTATGTTTTTATAGCGAATTTTCTTAGAAGTAAATCGAATGGAAATTATCAATACATTATAAGCTGATGAAAAATATATAAATAATTTAAGATTTTTTAAATAAAAATTATATTTTTATGTTTAAGACATAACTAAAAGTTTAATGAGTAATAAAAAAAATGCTAGGAATTTGTATGAAAAGTTATGTAAATTCATGCACCTAATAGCAATTTAAAAACCTTGCTTGTTTTTCTCTCCGAATGTTTAGGTTTTACATGAAATATTTAGGTCTAGCTCTATTGCCTTTAATGGCTGCCATGACAACCGCTCAGGCGGAATCTGCATTTGATCCACAAGGTCAGTATTTACTGGGGGACTGGAATGGTCAACGTACAGAACTGGCCCAACAGGGAATTAAATTTGAAGCCAATCTATTAACCGATACTGCTTATCTTGCTGATGGTGGTCGTAATGACGGCGCAGATCCATTAACTTCTGCCCAATTATGGCTGGGTACTCAACTGGATATGGAAAAGCTGGCGGGATGGAATGGTGTCACTGTACGTGCCGTGATGAGTGCACGCCAGGGTCAAAGTACCTCTGTTCGTGACTTGCAGGATCCTAATGCACCACAGCTGGCCAATGTACAAGGCACTTTTGGGCGTGGTAATCAGGATAGCCGTCTGAGCGAGCTGTCTATTGAAAAGAATTATAAAGATCAAGGGCTCAGTATTAAGGCGGGTCGTCTTGGTCTGGGCATGGATTTTAATGTCATGGCTTGTGATTTTGCCAGTACGGCATTTTGTGCTGCACAGATGGGTAAATGGCAGGGCAATATCTGGATGAATACGCCTGTAGCACAATGGGGTGCGCGCGTGAAGCAGCAACTCAATCCTGAACTTGCGGTACAAGTCGGTGTGTATGAGTTTAATCCAGACAATGGTAATGGCGCTAAAGAAGGTCAAGGCTGGAGTCTGGATACCGACCATGCAGATGGCGTGACAATTCCAGCAGAAGTAATCTGGACACCGAAATCATTAGTGAATGGCCTGCCAGGCAGCTACCGGGTTGGCGGGATGTACAATACGGCCGATGATGTTGCCAACCAAAAAGATATTGCCAATCCTACTGATGCCAAAAACCGTACCTTTGCAGGCTGGTTAGCTGTAGAACAACAGTTAACGTCTACAGGTCAGGGCCGTCAGGGTTTGCATTCATTTGCCAACTTTACCTGGCATGACCGCGATACCAATAAAGTGGATAATTCACAACAAATCGGTTTGAAATATATCGGTCTTGCGGACAGCCAGCCGAATGATATTTTAGGTCTGGCGGTCAATCGTGTACATATTAATGACCGGATCAAGAATCTGAATTTTGATGCGAGTGCAGAATACAATATTGAACTGAACTATAGCTATAACGCAACAAACTGGCTGATGCTGCGTCCAAACCTGCAATATGTCATTAATCCAGGTTCAAGCAACAATGTGGATGATGCACTGGTACTCGGTTTGACTACACGAATCATCTTCTAAAGTTTGATCGTTCACGTTATAACTAAACAGGCTCTTGGGAGCCTGTTTTTATTTCTAGAGTGAAACTGTGCAATAAAAAGAGGAAATACAGCGTGGCATTACTATTTCAACCTATTCAATTTGGATCACTGCAACTTCAAAATAAAATCGTAATTGCGCCGATGTGTCAGTACTCTGCAACAGAGCAGGGGGAAATTACCTATTGGCACGAGCAGCAATGGGCCAACTATGCCTTATCGGGTGCAGGTTTATGTATTGTCGAAGCGACTGCGGTACAGCCAGAAGGCCGGATCAGTTATGCCGATCTGGGCTTGTGGAATGACGAACAGGCAATGCAGATCAAGACCTTACTGGAAAAACTCAAATCCATTTCCCCGATGCCTTTTGCTATTCAACTCGCACATGCCGGACGTAAAGCCTCAACAGATAAACCATGGGCAGGTAAAGGTCAGTTTAAGCCGGATGAAGCACATGGCTGGCAAACTGTTTCTGCCAGTGATATTCCTTTTCAGGCAGATGAGCATCCACCTAAGGCCTTAAGCCAGTCGGAAATTGAGCAGGTCGTTGCTGACTTTGCAGAAAGTGCCAAACGTGCAGTTGAGGCCGGTTTTGACCTAATTGAGCTGCATGCAGCGCATGGTTATTTACTGCATCAGTTCATGTCACCACTTTCAAATAAACGTAATGATCAGTATGGCGGCTCACTGGAGAACCGGATTCGCCTGACTCTGGAAGTATTACAAGCCATGAAAGCGGCGGTTCCAGAAGGTTATCCGATTGGAGTACGTATTTCGGCCAGCGATTGGATGGATCAGCCAGATAGCTGGACCATTGATTCTTCAATTGAATTGTCCAAAGCACTAGAAGCTGCGGGTGCTGCTTATATTCATATTTCCAGTGCCGGCTTACATGCTAAACAGAACATCGATGTGAAGCCGAATTATCAGGTGCCTTTTGCAGATGCGATCAAGAAAGTCGTGAGTATTCCCGTGATTGCCGTCGGTTTGATTACTGAAGCTAAGCAGGCAGAAGATATTTTGCAAAAAGGTCAAGCTGATGCCATCGCACTGGCTCGTGCCATTCTTTATGATCCACATTGGCCTTGGCATGCAGCGGCAGCACTTGAGGAAAAAATCAAAATTTCACCGCAATATCTGCGCTGTGCACCGCATGGTTTGAATCACCTGTTTGAGCCTTTTTAACACTGCTTTAGTCTCAGAAATTCTTATAATGGAATATCACTGGCAAGAGGATACTGCATTATGATTTTTGCGGTCATTGTGCCCATATTTTTATTGTTGGCACTGGGTTATCTGACTGTAAAGAGTCAAGTGTTAAGCAAAGAGCAGGTGGGGACGGTCGGTGCTTTTGTGATTAAAGTAGCCTTGCCCTTGCTGTTCTTTCAGTCCCTTGCCTCCAAGGACCTGCATGAAATCTGGTATTTTGAATACTTTGCAGTATATAGCAGCGTGACCTTAGTGCTCTATGGTAGCGGCTTCTGGATCATGCGCCGTCATTTTAAAAATACGCATTCGCAAAGTGCAGTGCTGTCGCTGGGCGCTGCAATGTCGAATACCGGCCTGATTGGTACGGCTGTGCTCAGCTTATTGATTGGGCAACAGGCGATGACCTATACCTCTCTGGTGGTGATCATCGAAAGCATGTTGCTGATTCCGCTGGTGCTGGTCATGGCTGCGCTGGGCACACAACATCAGGCAAATCTCGGCGCCATTCTGAAAAGTGTACTGCTGACTTTGCTAAAGAATCCCTTATTTATGGGGGTCATGCTCGGCATGGCCTGTGCGGTTTTCCAGATTAAAATTCCAGTCTATCTCGATCAGGTCTTCGCCTTGATGGGTCAGACGGCCTCACCATTGGCCTTGTTTGCCATTGGCGGCGGGATCGTAGGAATGAGTCTGAAATATGTCAATCTGCAAAGTTTCTATCTGGTATTTTCCAGCAATATCATGATGCCGTTATTGATGTATCTGGGACTGAGCCAGTTAACTGATTTAAGTCAGGAAATGGTCCATGCTGGTACGCTCATTCGATTTTTGGCATGTTGGGACAGGCGTATGGTCTGAATGATCGAACTTTAACGCCATTGTTGATGAGTACCATTGCCGGTTTTATCGTGACCAGTGGCTTAATTGCCTTGTGGTGGGGGTAATCTTTTAGCAGATGGAAGCTCTGCCATTAAACAAAGCCCCAAATTGCATGGGGCTTTTTATATTTTAATTTTGTGGAATTAACTTAACTCTTTTTCGCAGGTGCTTTTTTCTGCTCAGCCAGCATTTTGTCTACCGCTGCCAAAGACTCTTTGGCCTGTGGAACATTTTGCTGCGCCAGTGCGGCAAAGATTTTCTTCGCTTCTGGCAGGTTTTGCGGAACAATACTGCCATTGGCAAACATATTACCTACTGCCATCAGCGCTGGAATATAACCTTTTTTTGCCAGTTCCTGAATGCTGCTTAGGCCTTGCTGAATCGGTTTTTCATCTTTGTTTTTGAAACCGCTGCTGATGTCATATAAGGCTTTGGCATGAATGGCCTGCATATTGCCTTTGCTGATCAGCGGTTGCAGCTTTTGTAGTCCGGCTTTATTTGACGCTGCCGTATTTTCAGAAAATAGCAGTATGGCTAGATCAATGCTGGCATCATCAAATTTGGCTGCCGAAGCGCGTTCCAGGTGCTGTTTGGCTTTGGTCAAATCCTGTTTGAGTCCGAGTGTGCCGGCTGCATAATTTTTACCCAGTACATAATTGGCCACCGGATAGCCTTTGCTGGCTGCCTGCTCGTAAAGCTGAATGGCTTTTTTCTCGTCCTTGGCTGTACCTTGGCCGGTTTGGGTTAAATAACCTAAGTTATATAAAGCTTGGGCATTTCCCTGACTGGCCAATTGATTCAAAGCGTCATAGGCACCTTTAAAGTTATTGGCTTTGACCATGGCCTCAACTTTTTGGAATTGGGGATCGACTTGATCTTTTACGGTATTTGCCAGAGCGAATTGTGCAGAAAGGGCAAGAACTGTAGCGAGTACTAATTTTTTCATGGTTCCTATAACCTTATTATTGCTGGCACCTTATTCCTTGGTGCGGTTTTAATCATTTTCACTTACATCATAAAAGGATTTTGTGCTTTGTAAATATACAATTTGTCACTAAATACAAATCATCAAAGCACAATATACCGTTTAAATCGATGCATGATTTGGACAGGTTTTGCTCAATCTTGCAGATATCAAAAGGATTACTTTGCTTAAGACGACTTCTCTGGTTAAATCTCGGTTTGAATCAGACTCCCAGGATTTCACCATGTTTGTCAAAACCATTAAACGTCACTATGACAGAATCAATGCTGATGAATCGATTGCCGATGAAGACAAGATTGATGCGCTGCTGATGAAACTTGGTGCAGAGTTTTTGATGAGTCAGGAAGACCGAGTATATGTCTTTCAAAAAGGTGAACTCACGGCAAAGTTTGATGCCAAACATGCGCGAGCCTATCATTTCAAAGACTATGTCGTGAAAGACATGAACAAGCTGTTTCATGGTTTCTAAAACAAAAAAGCCAAGAATTTCATCTTGGCTTTTTTTATGTGCTAAGCACTCATTATTGCGGACGCGCCACATCACCACTTAAGGCTTCAGGAAGTTCCAGAACTTCTAGACCTAGCTCGTTCAATGCTTCAGGTTTTGCCACGACTAGCGCTTTATAACCATTTTCAATCGCGATGCTATTGACGATTTCAACATCATTACTCAATTTGGTCGCAATATCAGGCGCGGCACCTGTGCCTTGAACCAGATGTAACCAGTGTTTTGGCTTGGCCTTAAACCACAGGCGCGCAATCACTTCCTGACCCAGGTAGCAACCTTTATCGTAGTGAATGCCTTCGCGTTGATGCAACCGTAATTCTTGTGGTTGAAACAGATTGGCGGTAGCCGCCTGAATCCAGGCCTGACCTGATTCAATGGCTTGCTGTTCCCACATCGTCACATCGGTTTCAGTTGCCACAAAGTCAGTATGAATGCCATTGATGACTGGATAAACCGGACCGACCAATTCCAGTTTCATTTTTGAAAAGGCGCCAAATTTTTTAATATGATTGGCCAGTTCCGTAGCCTGATCTGCAATGCTCACGATTTCAAAGCTTTCCGGACTGATTTTTTTAAGCCATAAGCCAAATTGGATGCGTCCTTTCAGACTACAGATTGCAGTATAGCGTGTCTGGTTTTCCGCCAAAGTTTCAGTATTCAAAGTCACCTGACCTTGAAGGAATTTTTGTGCATCTACACCATTCAGACTAAACAATGTAAAAGCAGGAGACGCTGCCATAATAAGCCCCGGTTTGAATACTATAAATCAATGCAGTTATTGTGCAGCAAGCATCAAATAGAGGCAAACAAAAAAGCCAACAATCGAAATCATTGGCTTTTAGCGAGCAGATCTTTAGTGGTGATGGCTAGCCGGTAATGGCGAATCACAAGGGAATTTGCCTCCACAGACCCGTACGGTTTCCATCATGCCCTGATCTTCATGGTCGAGGATATGGCAGTGCTGTACGAAGTCACCTTCAAATTTCTTGTAATGGCTGCGGACAATATAGGTATAGTTTTGTTTTACAAAAAGCGTGTCCTTAAACTGTCCTTTCATGCCACGGTATTGCACATCATCCAGAACTGGATTTACCGGATCTTCTGGAGCTACTGACTCACTGACATCCTTACCTTGGGGATTCAAAATTTTAACAATCTGGAACGGGTTAACATGAATATGGAACGGATGACCACCAAAACCAGCGCTGGTCAGTTCCCATTCATCAGTCTGTCCAACTTGTAACTGACGGACATATTCGCCATCCACTGAACCATCTCCATCAAAGAAATCTCCAAAACTTATTAAGTCACCACCTTCTTTATGGCGAAAGCCAAATTTCAAGCCATTCGCAAAAGCCAGCACAAAAGCACTGTACTGTTTTGGTCGGGCAGCAACCACCTTATCAATCTCTTTCGTCATCAGTGATGGATGATCACTAAATGCGGAAAGATTAAGCTGAGATAACTGGGTCTGAATGTCTTTGCTTAAACCAATTTTTTGTGCCCGATCTTTCAGGAACTGGGCAGCAGTCTGAGCCTTGGTCTTGGCTGCTTTTACATTGACCCATCCCAGCAGCTGGGCATTGAAGCGGTGATTTGGAGCAATTTGAGGGCCTACATTCGGTAATGGCGCGTTAATTTCATCATCGATATTCAATTTGGTGTCAAAAATGCAGTATCTATTGGTGGTCGGAAAGGCGACCATTGCATCATGACGATAGCCTGGATGGAACACGGACAGGATTCTGGTCTGTACATGATTCATGGTCAAGCCATCTTGCGCGATAGTATGCACATTCAGGCTATTCAGTTTCTCAAATTCAGCTTTCTTGTCTACCTCCTGATAGACTGTACAGGCTTTAATGGTTTGTTCTGCAGTAAATTTACTGGAGTTAGGAATTTCCTTAATGATTAAACCAATGGTATCGCGTACACCACCATGAATCATGCGCCAGCGGTTAAACTGATTCTGTTCTGCTTTGATCTCACCTAAAATTTTACCATTGATAGAGGTGTAGTAGTTATTGTCGCCCCAGGAGGCAAATGCAGCGAGGTCATTATAATTTTCCAGCATGCCTATACCTACACCTTCACAGTTATTGGGAACAGCGAATGTGATATTAGGATCGGGGTTGCTACAGCGATATTGGATTTGCTGGAACAACAGGATGTTTTCGTTCGGGTAACTGTTTTTTTCTTTCCATAGAATATCCATATCTCCAGTTGAGGTGACTTTGCCATTTTTGACTTTTGGTGTTCTTGAGCCTTCAACAATCAATGGACCTGCCATGCCATTCGACACCTGAAGAGCAGTTGAGCCATGCAGATGAGCGTGATACCAGTAAGTCCCTGCGGGATGATTCGGTTCCATTTTGAACTGATAATCAAATTTTTCCTGAGGTTTGAATTTCAAAAAGACATTATCGCTATTGCCTTGAGGACTGACCCAGAAGCCATGGGTATGCAGGTTGGTGGTATTAAAGCAGTGTGGTTCATTTACATTCTCAACATGAGTTGGGCAGGTTGTTTCTGACTCGGGTGGCAGCTGGTTATTCAGGTTAAGCGCCATGGTTTCACCCTGTTTGACCCGAATCTGTGGTCCGACCAGCTGATCCTCGACATATTCACCGGTTTTTTTCTTATCAAATAAACTGGGTTTGGTTAAATAGCCTCTCAGCAGTACCTGATCCCATAATCCGTTTCTAGGGTTATAGAGTTTGCTGGTTTTATAGGCCACGATCAGCTCATATTTGCCCTTGGCACTTTTCGGTAACAGAGGTGGGTTGCTAATTAAGCTGTCTGATGTTGTCGGAACGGGATGTGATGGCTTGGGTGGATGTATTGGGTGTGAGGGATGAGAGGGTTGGGACGGGTTAGATGGATTGGACGGTGGTGATGGATTTTTTGTTCCATCCCAACCGCGAGCTAAGAGCGTCAAAATGGCGGCTATAGCTCCGAATATTGCGATTTTCAACATTTCAGTTCTGCCTGTTATGGTTATTGTTTTAATGTGAGGATTGTGAATAACGTGACATGCGTCACACTGAGGTTCTGACAGTTTTAGAAAATCTGCTATCCCAAATTAGGGGATTGAAATTTTGCTAAATGCGGCGGCAGGACAGGCCTATGAAAACCAGTGAGACTATATTTTTTTATCTTTAAAAAAATGCACATAAAATTAATTATTTATTAATGATATTAGTGGTTTATATTAGGGTCTGTTGACATTTCAAGTATAGAATTTACCCGATAAAGGTAGCCAAATAAATATACAAGCTAATGCAACTGCCCCCTCATAGCTACACTTTAGCTTATCATATCGTGTTGCTATTCCTCTGAACTGCTTTAACCTACAAAATGCATTCTCAACTAAGTGTCTGATTTTATATAAATACCAATCCATATGATCATTATTTGACTGAGTATTTGATTTTCTTGGAATATTCGCTTTAGTTTTTTTCACAGATATTTGTTCTCTTAATGATTCAGAGTCATATCC
>NZ_JBLVOM010000266.1:0-2054 GCF_053543775.1 Acinetobacter endophylla
GCTGCCGCTAGAAATTCGGTTCATCACAGCTGTGTGAATGAATTTCGTTGCGTACAGGCTTGATCGCCTGAAAACTGAATCCGAAACAAATCTGCGTTTTAAGTTTTTTGGATAAGCCCTCGACCGATTAGTATTGGTCAGCTCCATGCATTGCTGCACTTCCACCTCCAACCTATCTACCTCGTCGTCTTCAAGGGGTCTTACTAATTGGGAAATCTCATCTTGAGGGGGGCTTCACGCTTAGATGCTTTCAGCGCTTATCCCGTCCGTACGTAGCTACCCAGCCATGCTCCTGGCGGAACAACTGGTGCACCAGCGGTACGTCCATCCCGGTCCTCTCGTACTAAGGACAGCTCCTCTCAAATTTCCTGCGCCCACGACAGATAGGGACCGAACTGTCTCACGACGTTCTGAACCCAGCTCGCGTACCGCTTTAATGGGCGAACAGCCCAACCCTTGGGACCTACTTCAGCCCCAGGATGCGATGAGCCGACATCGAGGTGCCAAACCTCCCCGTCGATGTGGACTCTTGGGGGAGATAAGCCTGTTATCCCCAGGGTAGCTTTTATCCGTTGAGCGATGGCCCTTCCATGCGGTACCACCGGATCACTAAGTCCGACTTTCGTCCCTGCTCGACTTGTAGGTCTCGCAGTCAAGCTCCCTTATGCCTTTGCACTCTTCGAATGATTTCCAACCATTCTGAGGGAACCTTTGAACGCCTCCGTTACTCTTTAGGAGGCGACCGCCCCAGTCAAACTGCCCGCCTGACACGGTCCCCGTACCCGCTAAGGGTACCAGGTTAGAACCTAGATACGATCAGGGTGGTATCCCAACGGCGCCTCCACAGAAGCTTGCGCTCCTGCTTCCAAGGCTCCCACCTATCCTGTACAGATCGTACCCAAATTCAATATCAAGCTGCAGTAAAGCTCCATGGGGTCTTTCCGTCTTGTCGCGGGTAACCTGCATCTTCACAGGTATTAAAATTTCACCGGATCTCTCGTTGAGACAGCGCCCAAGTCGTTACGCCATTCGTGCGGGTCAGAATTTACCTGACAAGGAATTTCGCTACCTTAGGACCGTTATAGTTACGGCCGCCGTTTACTGGGGCTTCGGTTCATAGCTTCGGGTTACCCCTAACCACTCCCCTTAACCTTCCAGCACCGGGCAGGCGTCAGCCCGTATACTTCGCCTTGCGGCTTCGCACAGACCTGTGTTTTTGCTAAACAGTCGCTTGGGCCTTTTCACTGCGGCCCCCTCGGGCTATTCACCCTACCGAGGCACCCCTTCTCCCGAAGTTACGGGGTCATTTTGCCGAGTTCCTTAACGAGAGTTCTTCCGCGCGCCTTAGAATTCTCTTCTCGCCTACCTGTGTCGGTTTGCGGTACGGGCACCTTCTCCTGACTAGAGGCTTTTCTTGGCAGTGTGAGATCATGACCTTCGCTACTACAATTTTCGCTCCCCATCACAGCCCAGCCTTACGATGTGCGGATTTGCCTACACATCAGCCTCACTGCTTAGACGGACATCCATCAGTCCGCGTCACTACCCTCCTGCGTCACCCCATCGCTCATAGCGGATTACGGTGGTACAGTAATTTCAAACTGTTGTCCTTCGACTACGCCTTTCGGCCTCGCCTTAGGTCCCGACTTACCCTGAGCGGACGAGCCTTCCTCAGGAAACCTTGGGCTTTCGGCGGATCAGATTCTCACTGATCTTTTCGTTACTCATACCGGCATTCTCACTTGTATGCTGTCCAGCGCTCCTTACGGTACACCTTCAACGTATACACAACGCTCCCCTACCCCAGATGCAAAGCATCTAGCCATAGCTTCGGTGGTGTGTTTAGCCCCGTTACATTTTCGGCGCAGAGTCACTCGACCAGTGAGCTATTACGCACTCTTTCAATGGTGGCTGCTTCTAAGCCAACATCCTGGTTGTCTGTGCAACTCCACATCCTTTCCCACTTAACACACACTTGGGGACCTTAGCTGATGGTCTGGGCTGTTTCCCTTTTGACAATGGATCTTAGCACTCACTGTCTGACTCCCGGTTAT
>NZ_JBLVOM010000267.1:0-3165 GCF_053543775.1 Acinetobacter endophylla
ATACGTAATTAATTAAATTAATTAATTAGTTCAAAAAAAGGTCTCTAAATAGAGGCCTTTTTGCATTGCTGAAGCCATAAAAAAAGCCTCTATTTAGAGGCTTTATCTTAATCATCACAGAATGATTCATTTATCCTTTGGCGGCATGATTCGCATGTTTCTAAGTAGGCTGCGCTAGATCCTTCTTCGGGATCTTGAAACGGTTTTATATTTTTACCTTCAGGATTATTACAACGTTCGCAGTATCCAATTTGCGGTTTTCTACGTTCGTCCTGGAGTAATTTATAATGCTCATCGCATACGCTAATGTATTCATGACCAAATGC
This sequence comes from Acinetobacter endophylla, assembly GCF_053543775.1. Taxonomy (NCBI): domain Bacteria; kingdom Pseudomonadati; phylum Pseudomonadota; class Gammaproteobacteria; order Moraxellales; family Moraxellaceae; genus Acinetobacter; species Acinetobacter endophylla. The sequence goes on from NZ_JBLVOM010000267.1 coordinate 327, forward strand.
AGAATATTCAGTAATGAAATCGTGTTTAGCTTCCTTATCACAATCTTCGTGTTCACAGTAGCTCATTGATTTTTTCCCTTTTCATCCAGCAACCGTGCAAGCAGTACTGCACCAGTCCGTATACGATTTGCCATTTTTGTGACATTGGCTTCGTCATAAGTGGCCATATTGTCCCTGAATTTTGGAAGTGGGGGACTCATACCTGCTTTCATGTATTCAGCATTAATATGAGACACAATGTGACCTTCTAGGCTGCGCATGAAATTGGGGTCTTTAAGCATTTCAACGTGAGTCATTAGCTGGCTCCTGTGCTTTAATCATGGCTTGATATAATTCTCTGCTTTCATCAAAATTAGCGAAACCATCACCTATGCAAACTGATGCAATTTCTATAAGTGCGTCTTTTGCCGGCTCTTTCGGCACTAAAACAAAACCTTCCGGCACCGCTTGGGCTTCCTTCCATGCACCCCAGCTAAAAAGAAGGGCTGTGATTAATTTTCCATACTTCTTTTCAATATCAGTAGGAACATCAGTTCTTTTGCAATATGCTCCAAATTCAAAGAAGGTATATTGCGCAACATGTTCAAGACGTTTGAAGCATTCAGACTGCTCGAATTCAGCTTTTAATTTTTCAATATTCATCACACCACCATCGCCTTTTCTTTAATTTTATTGAAGGTCTTTGAATCAAGTTCTTTCTTGGCCACACTAAAGAAACGGATCGCCAGCTCCTGATCAGCAGCTTTATTTTTCTTCATGATCTTGGCATCAACGTCCAGCAATGAAATGGTCTGATTGACACGTGTGCTCATGGTCTTCACTTCACTCAAATGAACATTGAACAGGGCAATACTGTTGCCATTCGTGCATTTGTCTTTTGATTCGATTAAGCCTTCACGTTTTGCTTTGAGCTGGTCACGTAGATCCGTTAAATCATCACGGCTAAATTGTTGGCTCAGTTGCAACGGGCTTTGGCTTAAAAGAGTTTCTTGTGCGTGTTCGAGTTTCATTTAGACAGCCTCCAGCTGCAGTAATTTAAATTCCAGATCAGCACAGCGCTGAGTCAATTCATTAAACAAGGATTGGCCATGAGCAAAGATATACAGACCAAATTCAGACATATTCAACAAAGCAGGGTCATTCAGACTTTTTGTCTTAATTTGGAAAAGTTCTTCCTGGCTGATCAATCCAAGATCCAAAAGTACTTTGTAATAGGATTCCAGATCCTTGATGGCCACATTTACTTTCACATCAGATGGGGCACACATAAAAGGCTGCCCGTTATAAAGTCTGCCAAAAACTCGGCCATCTTCAATCTGGTCTATAGTGCCGCTGCCATAAAAAGGATGACCTGAAAATTTTGTACTGTTTTCAGAAATAAAATTCACAGTTACATGGTCGCCAGTATTCATACCGTCTCCAGTTTTAATAATCTGCGTTTCGCATTTTGGGCACTGCTGTATTTACGCTGGCACATAATGCACAGGTGATCATTGCCATCTTTTCGGATTGAGAAAACCTGTTCCCCATGATGTTTGCAACGACCCTGAAATTTTTTAAGGCCCGATTCAAAGGCTTCTTTACGAGCATTTCGATTGAACAAAACCCGGCTTTCATCTGAAGATGTATCTGGAATAAAAACCGGCTCAACCTTTGGCTTTCTGCCTCTGGATTTGGCTTCTTTTTCCCGATGTTCGGCATGAGCCTGTTCGACACTGGCTGTCATGACATCTCTAAGCGTAAATTTAAAAGGCTGTATACCTTTTGCCTGGCATTCTTCGACATAGAGTGAACGACCAAAACTGATTTGTTCCGGTTCTTCTTTTCCCTGGGCTTTTAAGAATTTGGCCACTTCAGCTTCCAGTGCTAAAGATTGGGCTTTTTTTGGAAAAATATCGTGGTCCAGATTAGTGCGCATACTGACCTCCATTCATTGCTTTATGATCGTGTTGAGCCAATGCAGTCTGTCGGTCAATGTACACAGCAAGGTCTGCTAAATTGACCATCCATGCAGCTTTATTACCTTCACCCATGCGCAAAACAGGAAAAGGTAGTTCTTGAGTGACAGCCTTGCGTTTTGCGATAACCATACTCATTTGAGGAAAGAAATCTTTTACTACTGCTTCAAGTGAAACAGTAGGTGACATATAGCGAAGTACCAGCAACGTATAGGTCGGTAGAACAGCAGGTGTATTTTTCATTTCATCACCTTTAATTCAGTTTTAATGCGTTCAGCAGTGGCATGATCCACAGTAATTGGAACTGCATGATGGTCACGCATATGGAAAGAAACGATGTGAGTACCTGATTTTTGACGGAAGACCACATTGTTTAAATTACTTAAATTGATCATGTGGACATCATGATGAAGGTCGGTAATTTCTAGCATTAGCGTTTCTCCAATTTCTCAAATAACGCATCTGATTGGGCTTTCAGGTTCTTTTGCAGCTTGTACGATTTATAAAAAAATCCTGCTACGACAATGACCATGACAATCAAAGGTAGTGCAACAAAAAGAAAAGCAGTTACATGGCCAAGATGGATTTCCATTAAGAAACCTCCCGGATTGAAAGTAATGCAGCATCTAAATACTTGGATTCATCGGATGGCATGAAATTTAAATACTGCTCATCAATTTCTTTAAGCATGCATTCACAGCATTTTTTAGGATGATGTTCGCAGCCATCAATGTCCTGGCGTGGGTGATTGCTCATGCGGACTCCTCAATCATTTGGGAGCGGACGGCATGAGCAACTTTGTCTAGCCAGACAGCTTTTTCAGATAAGCAAATGAATTCGTAATCCAGGGCAGCATTGATAAATGCATTTGCCTGGGCAAT
>NZ_JBLVOM010000267.1:3185-5327 GCF_053543775.1 Acinetobacter endophylla
CTGGGCAATTGCACTGTTAAATTCAAATGGACTATTCGCAGCAGCAATAGATTGAATGGCGCTTTGGATCTGAGTGATAGCCTTCGATTTGTAGAAATCAAAGTCTTGAATTTGTGGTTGTGCAAAGTCAGCAGCAAATAAGCGACTTGTCACGATTTGATCGAAGTTATTTTGATTTGAATTACGCATAAAAAAACCTACTGAGTAAAGTTTGTTTTTATAAACTAACTTTACTCAGTAGGAGTGTCAATAGAAAACTAACTAAAATTTGTTTTTAAGTATTAAATGAACTTTTTGCTAGGTTCAAATTTGCCTACATATTTCCCTTTGTATTCACAGTTTTCTTTAAGCTCAATAATATTGGGCTGAAAGTTTGGGTTCAGGGCTTGTAAGTACATGCGACTGTAATCCTTGACCAGGGCTTTAAATGTTGCTTCATCATCACATTGCGCCACTATCATTTCGCCAGTTTGAACATACTCAATTGGGATATCTGGATCGATACAAATATAATCGCCATCTTTAAAGTGTGGAGCGTTACTGATTCCACGTACTATCATATAGAAACTGTTTTTTCCTGCATTTGGTGGTGCTGGAAGCCATTGATCAATATCGATTTTGTTGACTGACTGAACGTTAGTCCAATTGCCAGCTTGAACATCAGATAATACTGGAAGCATTCTGGCTACTGGTCTGTAATCTTCAACATTCTCAGCATTCTGGACTTCACCATACATAATGAAGTCGATAGTTGTGTTTAGTGCTGGGGCTATAAATTGCAAGCTTTCTAACTTTGGCACATTTACATCTTTTTCCCACAGAACTACTGCTGCATCGGAAACGTTTGCAATTTTTCCTAATGCTTTTTGGGTCAGCTTTTTTTCTTTACGCAATTTTTTAATTCTGCTGCCGATAGTGTTCATTTTTAAGTCCTTATCAAAAACTAACTTATATTAGCTATTGACCGGCAAACTAAACTCATATTAAATAATACTTACTTAAGTTAGTTTTTGGGTTGAGTTATGACTAGAGATGAAGCCATTCAATTATTAGATTGCAGCCTATCTGAGCTTGCAGATCGACTGGGTATTACAACTGCAGCAGTTGCAAAGTGGAATAAACAGCAGATTCCACGACTTCGTGAATATGAGATTAGAGCATTGGCTGAAGGACGTACTCCCTATGGGCTTCCAAGTGTTAAGCCAAATTTACCGAAAGTGTCTAACTCAATAAATGACTGATTATAGAGATTTTAAACATGAAGCTTAGTAGCCTTGAACGTCGTGATCGTACCGTAATGTCTTTAGAGATGGCATTAAAAGCAGCGGTATATACACCAAATGATGACAGCATGATGTCACGTATTGCCGAAAAGAATTGCTTCAACATTAATACATTTAGAAGCTCGTTAAACCCTTCGACTACTACCCATAAAGCCAACATTTACCATTTGGAAGCAGTTTTGGCAGAAACCAAAGATCCAAGAATCATGGACAGTATTTGTGCCATTCACGGCAAGGCTGCCTGGTTTGAATTGCCAGATCTGCATGAATTAACAGAAACGAATTTTCTGAAAAAAATTGGCAAATTGGCCAAAGAGCAGGGTGAGTTATCCCAGTCAATTGCTGAAGCTATTTCGGATAAAAGCATTTGTTCAGATGAATACGATGTCATTCATAAAGACGTAATGGATCTGATCCGTGTCGCGCTGACCTTGCTGTCCATGGTCGAAAGTCATAAAGATTAATTTATATTTGTTGGGGTCGCTGTGAGTAAACCAAAATTTCAACTAGATGACGTAAAGGCGCATGCACGTGGTAAATGGGACATGATTTTCCCTCAGTTTGCCATTGCCATGCCACCTAAAAAGCGTCATGCACCTTGTCCCGCCTGTGGTGGTTCAGACCGGTTCCGTTATGACGATAAAAAAGAAATGGGTGATTTCTATTGTAACGGATGTGGAGCTGGTGACGGCTTCGAGCTGATTTCACGCTGTACCCATCTTTCTTTTCCACAAGTCCTGGAAGAAGTGGCTGCTATCGTCGGACTAACGGCTGACACTAAAATCACGGATGCAGACCGTAAGCGCTGGAAAAAAGAAGCCGATATGCGTGAACGTATTCGCCTGGAAGAAGAAGCAAA
>NZ_JBLVOM010000268.1:0-1996 GCF_053543775.1 Acinetobacter endophylla
TTCAAATAGACTTCCTCATGCTTCACGCTGCGCCATAAACGCTCAATCATTACATTATCCATCCATCGTCCTTTCCCATCCATACTGATACGGATATTTCGCAATTTTAACTCATTCAAAAATGCCTCGCTTGTGAATTGACTGCCTTGGTCTGTATTAAACACCTCAGGACAACCATATTTCACAATTGCTTCTTGCAACGCATCTATGCAAAAGTCTGTTTTCATACTGATCGATACTCGATGAGCCAGTACTTTACGACTATGCCAATCTATAATTGCACATAGATAGACAAAACCTTTAGCCATAGGAATGTACGGGTGAGTAGACCAAGGGAGTCTCACCCTTAGCCCCTCGCAGAACCGGACGTGAACCTCTCAGCTCATCCGGCTCCCATTATCCAACCGATGGTAAACATCCCATTTTCCAGTGCACAAAGGCATTTGGAAAATCACGCGCAAGTCGCCCTAAGGCATATCTAGCCCGTCTTTTATGACGGGCCAAGTTTTTATACTTACGCCTCATCCAGCGTATAAGATAAGCATTCATGTGTTGCCAGATCGTTGACATTGCTGAACCATGGAATCGACCATAGTATTGCTGCCAGCCTTGAAGAATTGGATTAAATATTGCAGATAAATCACTTAATTCGCGATTACACATCAGATGTAGATGCCATTTCCGAATAGTCTGTCGCATTGTTTTAAGTGCATCACGACTGACTGCAGGAGAGAAATTTACATAAACTCTTTTATACTTGTCCACAGCCTTACGGGGCCTAAACGTGTACCCGAGAAAAGTAAATTGAACATCTGGATATGCTTGGCGACGATTCACATCTTGGCAATAAACAATCTTTGTCTTATCTGGATGCAATTCGAGTCCACATTCACGAAATCGTGCACCAATCTTTTGTAAAACAAGTTTGGCTTGAGATAAACTTCGGCAATGAATTACTCCATCATCCGCATAGCGGCAGAATCTTACACTCGCAAGATTCTTGGTAATCCACATGTCAAAAGCATAATGCATAAATAAATTAGCCAATAGAGGACTGATAACTCCACCTTGCGGTGTGCCGTGATTCCTTTCTAAAACTTGACCATCTACATTTTGCATAGGTGCTTTTAACCAGCGTTCTACATAGAGAAGAATCCATGGAATTTCGCAGTGTTTCTTAAGTGCACGCATGAGTAGATTATGGTCAATGTTATCAAATAGACCTTTGATATCAAATTCCACAACCCAGTCATACTCCCAACTTCGTCGTCTCACCACAGCTATCGCATCATGGGCTGAACGCCCTGGACGATATCCATAAGAGTTTGGATGAAATAGAGGATCAATCTGTGGCTCCAATATAAGCTTGACAGCTGTTTGTGCTACTCGATCCGCTACTGTTGGAATGCCTAACATACGTACCCCACCTGATTTCTTTGGAATCGGAACGCCTTTGACTGGCGGTGGAAAATAACTGCCTGAACAAAGTCGATTCCATAGTTTATACAGGTTGCCTTTTAAGTGGTGTTCGAATTGCTCAATAGATTCATGATCGATGCCTGCAGCACCGCCATTCTCTTTGACTTTCTTGAATGCCTCCCAAATTAACGCTTTAGGAATGTTAAATGGTTTGGTCATAAAGCCTTGTTCCTCCTGCTTGTGCAGTTGACAAGACCGCAGACCTGGATAATGCAGCCCCTTCGCTCCATTACCATTACAGTAACTTCAACACTACTACGAGCTGCTCCGCCCCTTGGTGACGCATTGCTATTATCGGCCTTGCCTTTTGAGCTTGTACCTTTCGCTTGACATCGCCACCGAAGGTTCCCGCAGTTCAACGTAAAAGCCTGAATTAGGATCGCGCTGCCTCTACGCCGGACACCGAATGGCCCGTAAGCAGGTAACGGCCAAACTGATCGCGGGGCAACATCCATCCCCGGTTTTGATGTCATTTGAGTACTTTCGACACTTGAACGGCAGTTCACTGGTGTTCGCC
>NZ_JBLVOM010000269.1:0-2976 GCF_053543775.1 Acinetobacter endophylla
ACAGCTGCAATCATGGCCATATCCAGATTCTGTTCATCTGCATCAGGCTGGATATAGCGTTTCAATGTACTCAGACGGGCTTTGGCTTTGAGGAACTCTTCACGTTTGGCCAGATGTTCTCTTAGACTCTGCTGCTGTAAACCCAGCTCATTGAAAATAATTGAGAAACGATCGGCATAGAAGCTACGTGAATACAGCTTGATGTCCAGTAACCAGTCTTTTTCGGTTTCAGGTTCAGCACTTGGAAAATACAGCAAGTATTTGCCCTGTTGGTCTTGTAGTTCCAGTTTGAGCTTGATCGCCAGGCTCGACTCTTCTGCCATATTTAGAATCTGGACATCATTTAGCTCTAGGGCTTTGATTTCTTCAGTAAATGACTGTTCAGCATCGTACCAAAAAACAATTCGATGGTTCTCATGAAAGAAAGTCTGTTCTAATCCTTGTTTAATTTGATCTAAGTTCATGACTTACTATCACCCACAATATCTTTAATTTCTTTAACTTGGCCAATCATTTCTTTTAAGTTTTGAATCGAAGATACTCCATCTTTTTGCTGATCAACTTTTTGTTTGCTGGGCGGCATATAGATGGTTTGCACAGAATCCATAATTAATTTGTCTTGATTAGCAGTCTCTTTTAATTGTTCTGCATAAGAATTAACTGTAAGTGCAACTGCGGACTTAAATGCATACTCTTCCTGAAAGTTACGCTCTTTGGTGTATTGAGAAATCGTAAAGAAAAACAATCCCAATACGGGCAAGGTTTTTATTGAATTTATTAAAAGTAACTGCCAGCTAATCGACGCAGGATCAGTTCCCCAGAATAGATAAACGATCCAAAAAGCGGATACCAGTGCTATAGTAGGAATACTCCATTTCCAAAATTTAATTGAACCTGTTAATTCGGTTTTCCTTTGTTTAAACGTTTCAAACAGCGATGCACCAACTTCTCTACCTATTAAATCGTCTAGATATTGGTTCCGTTGTTCAAAGTATGCGTGTTTGCTCTCTACAAAGGTAAGCTTAGATTTAAAATCCTGTTTGAGAGTTTCAAAATCATTTTTTTGTTCTAAAACATTTTGCTCTAGGTTCTCAAAAGTCGTTTTTAACGTTTGTAATTGAGCACGTGTCTCGATCAACAGTCGATCTGAATCCGCTCTTTTCTCTTCAGATGCCTGTAATAAAGAATTTATTTTTTCAATTAAAACCGCAGCCTGACTCTGTAGATTAGTAATTTCTAATGAGTGATTTCGACTCGCAGTTACTAACGCCTCTATCTCACTTAATTCACTTCTTTTTACGGAAGTAAAAGAATCCAAATCATCTTTACTAGTTTCTAGTTCTTTTAATAAGACCTCTAATCGTTGTGATGTGGCGTCTAGATAAGTAGAAACTAATTCGATACGTTCTTTATCTTGTTGAACATTAACCTCCGAACTTCGAAAATATTTCCGTTTACTTTTCTCCCAAAACCCATTTATTGCTTGGTAATGAATTAAACGATTAAGATGTAAAACCGCAGCAGGAAAATTTCGATTATTAATATTTTGTAAATAACCAGCTAGATCTTGATTTAAATCTGCACCACCATATTCATTTTGAAATTGATAACTATATGGTAAAGCTTTAGCAAACACGGTATCGATCTCTTCTTTAAATTGGGTGAAAACCTTATTAGAGACACTGAGAAATTCTTGTGCTGTATATTCACCAATCTGAACATTGCTTAGGTCTGATATATGGGAATGCTGTTGAGCAAGGATATTTGAAAGCCCGAGTGCGTAATAAGCTTCAATATGTATCTTTACCTGATCAATTTGAGCTTTATTCATTCTGTTTTATCCCCCGCCACTGCTTTCACTTCAGCCAACAAATCCCCAAACTTGCCGTAGTTCACTTTCACCCCATCATCTAGATCCAGTGATATACGCTGATCGGCATAATGGCGCAGTTTTTCTTCAAAGCTACTCAGTTCAGCTTGTTGCTTATGTAAATCTTGCAGTTTTTTCTCGATGCGTTTGATTTCAGCCGCAGAGTCACTGCTTTCTTTTGCTGTTTCTAGAGAATTAGCATAGGCAGCCATTTTAGAAATCAGTGGCATGACATATTCAGTACGCATACGTGCCAAAGTGCTTTCGTTATAGCGGTGCAAGTACACTAACGCCTGGAAAGCACCTTGTTTACCACTGCTGAATAACCAGTAGATCGGGCGCTTTTTATAGGTCTGCATATGGTCTTTATAGAACTTGCTGGCGAGGTAACGGCGAATGGTGTCTTCTGCTGTTTCACTGGCTTTTTTATCCAAGCTTTCTGCCAACCATTGCATATTGGTATCCAGCGTGTCTTTACCCCAAACCGCAGTTAAGAACTCTTGGATACGATATGTTGCATCATCTTCAAACCAATGCATTTCGGTCAGTGGAATAATGCCATCCGCATCGGCTGGGAATTTTTGATAACGACTGGTATCAAAGTCTTGATTGCCTGCATGGGCATAGATCAGCCCGGGTTCATCCAGACTATAACGTCCCATCATGCAGCCAAGTGCATAAAAGACTAAACGCTGGCTGTCTTTTTCACGGTCAGCTCGAGTTAAAGTGATTCGCTCATCGGCTACGTCTGGAGTCAGTTCGTCCTGTAAACCATAAGCATCAATAAATAGCTTATTGTTTTCTTCTTCCAAACGTTTCATTTCCGCCACGGCGTCAGTATTTTGCTGCTGCCAAGTGTTAAATGACTGTTCTAGATTTGACTGTTGAGTACGAATAATTGGGTTCTGGGTATAATCCCATGAGGTTTCGTAAGAATCCCAGTCTTTTTTACTAATTTCTTTTAAACGAGAAATTTTCTCATAAATAATATGAGAGTTGATTGCTTCTAAAGAAATAGGTAATGATGAAATATTACCAGGTAAAAAGTTTAAAGTTGGATTAAGTGATTTTAAAAACACAGCTGGTAACTTTGTCCCTAAAAACCC
>NZ_JBLVOM010000269.1:2996-3474 GCF_053543775.1 Acinetobacter endophylla
TCTATGGGTCTCATTCTCAACAAATGCATTTGCAGAAGCATCATTAAATAAGAAACCCTCAGGCTGATATCGAGCAGAAAACTCTCCTGAAGATATTTTTGTCCAGGAAATAGCGGGTTTAAATATTTTGTCTAAATTAAAATTATGAGCGAGAATTCTGCTCCCAGATGAGTGTTTTCGAGTTTGTAATTCTTCTCCATCATTAAACCAATTTAAAACAGTTTGATTATTTCCATACCAGCGCCGGAATTCTCCTCCTTTAGATTGTGGAAACCACTTTAAACCACTTTTTTTAGCTTCACTTCTCGTTAAACTAAATCCAATTCCATCAAATGATATCTCATACCAGTCTCTGATATATGCATTATTATCACCAGTTATTAACCCAATTCTTGTTTCAATATATTCAGCAAGTTTAGGAAACTTCGTAAAGCAATTACGAACTGATTCACTTATCCAATAAGCTACAGGGCTTCCC
>NZ_JBLVOM010000269.1:3494-4654 GCF_053543775.1 Acinetobacter endophylla
GGAATTTTCTGAAATTCATCCGGTTTTGTTTTTACATTTCGTTCATTTAAACTAGGGAATTTCCTAGGTAATCCTTCTTCTGTTAACTCATAATATCTAAAACAATCAAAACTACCTACTAACCCATTAATTTTATATTTTTGAAGAATAGCTAAAGAAACACCGAAATTGATTCCCATAGCGGTTGGACCTTTTCCATCATAAGGCAATTGAATTAAGCTGATGAGAGAATTGTTAGAAAGTAACTTCTCACGCATTGCTTGATACGATGACAGGAACATCCAGCTTTGCATGGTCACCATGCTGTTAAAGCCATTATCCTTACACCATGCAAAACCACGCTCAATAAACATAGAAAATAAATCAGATTTACTATCAGGGAATTTCTTTTTGGCAAAATCTTTCAGTGCGGTATTCATACCTTTACCCCCCATATACGGTGGGTTAGCAATCACTGCATCGTATTGTTTAACTAGTAATTTCGCTTGCTGTACTAAAGGCAATAACTCTTGTGCTGACTGCTGTGCAAAAATATCCCCTGACTCTAATGCTGTATTCAGCTTGGTTTCTAAATCAGACAGCTTTTTAGCGAATGCTTGAGGGATTTGAATCAAAGAACCAAAAGTCGAAGCGTGTTCGAATAAGTCCAGCAACTCTTTTAAATCTGCCTGTGCAATATCAGTACTTGCCAGATCCTGACTAAATGCATCCAAACGTTCTGGCTGACTGTCCTGTAACGCAATGATATTCAGCTTTGGTGGAGTGCTAAATAAACGGCGGTCATCCTCACGGGCTTTCATCAACAGCGCAAAACTCGCCAACTGTGCCGCACGGGTATCGATATCAATGCCGTACAGGTTATTTTCCAGAATCAAACGTGGAATATCACGGCTGCGGTAACCACGTTCTAAGTAAATCGCTTTTAAGCAATCATAAGCTTCCACCAGAATATGCCCCGAACCACAGGCCGGATCGAGCACTGTAATACTTTCAGGATTTAAGGTATCGCCATCTTCACTGATCCGCACATCAATCAGCTGTTTCAGCTGTGCATTGACTTCGTCGCTTTGCTCAGCCGGCTGAATGTAATATTCCCACTCACTGGCCAGGGTACTATCAGGCTGTGCCATCATCCATAAGCGGCCGACACTGTTCTGTAC
>NZ_JBLVOM010000270.1:0-1726 GCF_053543775.1 Acinetobacter endophylla
TGTTTAGCTCAAAATCTATGCTGCATACTTATAGAAGGTTTACCTAAGCTAATTAATTTATCTTCTCCATTTTTTGGTATCTCATTAAAATCTAAAAATAATCATATTGGTGGACTCCCAAGCCTTTGCTTTGTAAAACAGCAGTTTTAAAAAGCAAAGGCTTGGGCTATTTTTCTGAAATATATTTGCTTAGGCTATTTAAAATTAGCTTATAAAATCAAACCAAAAACACAACCCATTTTTCTATGCTGTATTTAATATTATAAATCTAGCAAAATTAATTTTTTTATTTATAAAAATAAAAACTAATTTCCCTATTTTACATAATAAAACAAATGAATTTATAGGGTAAATAATTTATACTAACTCCCTAGTCTATAAAATTTACCTTATATATAATTTTATATTTTATAGATTAAATTTAAAAAATAATATCCGAATAAATTTACAATAATAATAAAAAAATACAATTAAATTTAATCTTATTTTCTCCTGCGAGTCATACAAAATCTTTTTGTTTATTGAGTATTTTTTTTGATAATCTCTCATCTAGCCTATCCAGGCTATTCTCAAGAAAAAAATTATCAAAAATCAACCTCACAGAGTGCACACCTCGCGCTTAGTGTCCCTTTTTTTGACCAAAAAAAAAGAGGAACCTTACATAAATAATGAAAAAATAATCAAACATGAATTACCTAAAGTTATATACCGATGTTTTTTATATATTTTTTTAATATAAAAAAACTGTAGCCCCCTACTTCTCCGGTAAAACATTTTAGACCATTTTCTTTTGACCCAGGGAAGGTACTCCAAGGCATTTCATCTTAAAAAAGATACTTTGTAGTACAATTTTTTGTATCAGATGATGCTTTGAATCTGCTTTTTTATTACTAATTTTATAATATTTTATTTTAACTTCAGTCCCTATTTTTTTATCAAAATCACTTGAACTTGATTTTTCTATATCTAAGTAGGATTCTACGTCCGAATATATTTTGGTAATAAACTCTACAAATGAATCGTACAATTTTAAATCTTTTTGACAGACTGCTTCAAAAACTAAAACTGATCGATCATTTTTCAATGAAATTTTATTTTCCAAAATATAATAAAAATTTTTAATTTCTTTTTGGGTAATTTCTTTGTCAATTATGAATGGATGGCATATTCCATATAAATACGACCAATTGATCATTCGCTCCCAATTTAAATCCATTTCTTGCAGATCACGCTCCTCACTTCTAGCTATTTCTTTATCTTTATAAATATAAAATTGTCTACTAATTGACTTTATTAAGTTAACAAGCTGGTCTTCAGGATTTATGATCCGGTCATTTGCTTTCCATTCCTGATATGATTCTAGAAATCTTTTTGGATATAAAAAACTCATTTGTTTTTTTTCAATTTCATCTTTTTTTAAGAATTGCTTTGGATCATTATGTTTTTCAAAAACCTTTAAAAAAAACTTAGATTTTTGAAGAATGTTAAAAGCTGATTCATCCTCAGATATCTTTAAGGATTTAAATTGAGCATTAATAATTTTGCTATTTTTTAGTAATGCACCAATCAATTCAGGCTGATATTCACGTTTTGCTGTATAAAACATGTCTGCAATTAAAATATTAAGATGATGTATATAGCTACTTGCGGTCACGTTAAAGTCTTCATGCCCCATTAGATGTGCTAAACGTTGCCATACATCTGCGCTATGTAATGATGCATGATC
>NZ_JBLVOM010000271.1:0-1510 GCF_053543775.1 Acinetobacter endophylla
ATAACGTTGAACCCAACGGTAAATAGTCGTGTGATCAACATTCACACCCCGTTCGGCCAGCATTTCCTGCAGTTCACGATAGCTAATGCCATATTTACAATACCAGCGCACAGCCCAAAGAATGATTTCGCCCTGAAAATGCCGACCATGGAAAGGATTCATATGCTGCACCTTTAGCTAAAACAGTCTTCAGCTTACCATTCGTGGTTATTTGCAACAGTGCCGATTTTTTGAAAAAAGCATAGGTCTAGATAATCAAGCTAGATTTTTTAAAACTCCACATTGGTCAATTGTACATAAACCATCACAAGTACTGAACCGTACCGGGTTTGTCGGAGACCAACTTTCCTGAGATGAGAAGCATTGCTTCTCAAGCGACATTAAATTGGGTAGATTGGTTCAATAAAAAGTATGTACACAGTGCACTGGGATATGTATCGCCTTTTGAGTTTGAGGCAATGTACTATGATAAGATTAACCCGTTAGGTCAGGTGGCCTAATTTAAATAAAAAAATCTCTGATAAATCCGGTACTGTTCAAAATGCGATTTATGGCTTTTTTATGTAAAAAAAAGTAATATTTGTCTTATTGTTAAATTATAACAATTAGTATAAATACACTTATGATTTACAGATGAAAAAGGTAGTTAAATGAAATATTTTTTAAGTTTAACCTTGTTAGTTTTAGCAATGACTGGGTGTACTTCGAGTCTAAAGACTGAAACTTTACAAGATAAGGCTACAAGCAATACTTCAGCTGATACGCAGGTCCTTAAATTTTCTGGTCCGAATGGTTTATTAATTTTTCTGAAATCATCGGATAACTTTGAAACTGCTTTAATGACTGATAACTCAGGCGTGGTATATCGTTTAAAGCAAACAGTTGCTGGTAGTGGTATTCGTTTAGCTAATAATAATGGAGTTTCAATTCACTTTAAACGTGGTGAAGGGGTTGTTGAATTTGTAAAAGACCAGCCAATCAGCATTACTGAAGTAAAATAATGAGGTTTAAACTTTAAGAGAACCCCACACCATAATCTGCATACCGAAAGTTAGACACTATTCCTTGAAATGTGGTCAAACATGATCAATGACTAATTCGCACTCTGTTAATGGGTGAATTCAAACATGAGGTGCGACAGTTTCAAAAGCCTTATGATAATCTGTGTGATTCATAGACATCACTTCAATATAATGGGTGTCTATGAACAGAGAAATTCAACAAAGACTCGTATGGGTTAAATTATTTGAAGAGACCAATAATACTGGCCTGGTTTGTCGGAGATGTGGCATTTCTAGACCAACTTTACGCAAGTGGTGGAAACGATATTCTGAACAAGGTATTGATGGATTAAGTAGTCATAGTAAATGTCCCTTAAAATCGCCAAATACTAAAATCAATGCTGAGCTAGAAGCTTTAATATTGAAAATGCGCTGCACGGAGTCTCGTTGTCCTTGGCGACTATCCATAAAGTACTATCCACCCATTAAGTCAAACCGATTAAAAAATT
>NZ_JBLVOM010000271.1:1530-3624 GCF_053543775.1 Acinetobacter endophylla
GGGTCCCTGGACTATATCAGTACACATCTATCGATGACTGCACACGATATCGCGTTTTAAGGATATATAAACGCCGAACAGCTGCGATACACTCGACCTTTTAACTGTGTAATTGAAGAAATGCCTTTTCCCATACAGCGAATACAGACCGATCGTGGACGAGAATTCTTTGCTGAAAAAGTACAGAAAAAATGATGCAGTATGGAATCAAATTTAGGCCAAATAAACCGGGTTCACCTCATCTGAATGGCAAGGTAGAGCGCTCACAAAAGACTGATAAATCTGAGTTCTACGCTACTGTAGATATCGATTCAGAGGAAATTCAGAGTAAACTGGCAGAATGGCAGCATTACTATAACTGGATGAGACCACATTCAGCTTTGAAAGATAAAATACCGATGGAAAGGTACTTTGAATTATGTGAAGAAACTCCTTTCTTAGATGAAGTCCAGAAGCAATACGACCCCTCAAATGAACGGATTCAACATGCCAATTACAAGATGTATTTAGAGATTGCTAAATTGAAACGATCTCTATGAATTACGTATCTATATCATTTTTACTAATATAAAAACATATGAATAGGAATCACGCCCCGTTTAACTGGCAATAGTTTTTGAACCCTGGCATAAAAGCTTAAAAAAATCTAGAAAGTCTTTATTTAATGTCAATACTCATCCAGTATTGAGGTTTTTTATCTTTTCTTGCCTGTGATCTAGGTTGTAATACTCTAATTTCATACTCACCTGAAGCAGGTAAAATATAAAAACCATTATCATCAAGCTCTGGAGAATATTCTCCAAGATTGATGGAGTCTTTTAATTGATTACCCCATAAGTAAGCTTCAACATTTCCTCCAGTCAACTTCACTTTTAACTTTTGCCCTTTTTTAGCATAAAATTTGTAGGAATCATACTTGTATCCATCTATCCTTCCGTAATAATTTGCAGAGTAAGCTTTTTTAGCAAACTTAACTACAATAGTCTTTCGTATATCATTGTTATCATTTGCAAGTACGACAGGGCTAACTATAGTTAAAGTTAGGGCTATCAAAGCGCCAGCTAGTAATTTCGTATTCGCTATTTCCATAAGGTTACCCTAATTCTTGTATCGCTCCTGACATAATAATATAACTAATAAGTAACCATGAATCATAGAGCAGAAATGTGAATAGTCATAACATGGGGTTACACTTCAAATGCCAATTTAAGACTTGCAAAATTAATGGTTAATTAATTGGTTACTAAGGACTAGCCAATCTAAATATAAATTTTATTTAACAATTACTTATAGAAATATGTGATGCGTATGATACGCATCATATGAATATCGCTTAAATTTGCTATAATTGAATTGAGCAGTGCCATTTGTGGTTAGGTTAAAAATTCATGAGTCTTACTGAAATTAAGGTACGTCAAGCTAAACCAAAGGAAAAAATCTATTTTCTGGCAGATGATGACGGCTTAAGTTTGAAGGTAGAACCAAACGGACGTAAATCTTGGAGTTACCGCTATTCACTTGCAGGGACAAATAAACGTCCTCGCATGAAGTTGGGTGAATATCCTGTAATGTCCTTGAAAGAGGCCAGATCAGTCCGGGATGAATATAAATTTAATAATTATGAAAATAAACCACTGCATAAAAAATACATCAAAACTTTTCAGGATATTTGTGAAGAGTGGTTAGAATTTAAAATTAAAAATTCCTTTGAAGATGAACCACGATGCGGTGTAATTCAGCTCGCAAAAAAATGTTTAGATCAGGATGTTTATCCAAATATTGCACTAATGCCATTTATTGAAATTAAAAGATATGATCTAGTTAAGATTATTAAAAATATAGAATCTAGAAATGTAAAAGAACCTGTAAAGAAAGCCTATAGTTATTTAAATCAGATTTATGATTATGCGGTAGCGATGGGGTATTGTGACTATAATATTGCACATGGACTTCATAAAATATTAGTCAACAATAAGATTAAGAAAAACTATCCTCATTTGAATTCAGATGAACTATCTAATTTCTTAGCTAAATTAAATCAGATTAATACAGATCCTATTATTAAAAAAGCCCTGTTATTTAAATTATATACAG
>NZ_JBLVOM010000271.1:3644-6940 GCF_053543775.1 Acinetobacter endophylla
TATTATTAAAAAAGCCCTGTTATTTAAATTATATACAGGCGTCCGTGGTGGAGAATTATTGCTTTGTGAACCACATCACTTCGATCTAGATAAAAAAATATGGAAAATACCAGCCTTACATATTAAACAATATAGAAGAAAGGTTATTTTAGGTCATGATATCCCTGATTTTTTTGTTCCACTATCTGATCAAGCACTTGAAGTTGTGAAATCAGCACTCGTTTGGTCTCATGGCGAAAAATATGTGTTTTCTAGCCCCCGAAATAATAATAAACCTATTCATTTTAATACCCTGAACTTGATTATCAGAAAAATGGGATATACTAAAAATGAATTAACTTCTCATGGGTTACGATCGACATTTAGTACCATATTAAATGAATCCGGTTTATTTCAATCAAATTGGATTGAAGCACAGCTATCTCATACTGATAAAAATAAAACCCGTGCAAGTTATAATCATGCAGAATATTTTAATCAGCGTATGGAAATGATGCAATGGTGGGGCGATTTTATTGATAGTTGTACTGTAAATTAATGGTTATGAAATCCAAGTTTTAATTAGAATAAGCTTTGTTGCGCAAACCTATTCACCGCCATAAATCATTATCTAAAATTGCATCTCGTGGTAAAAGCTCAATGGACCGGTTCTATGGCTATAAATTACATGTTGTGATGAATCAACTTAGAGAAATAGTCTGTTCACAATGATGATTTCTCTTAACTCGTAAAGTTTATGACGGTGTTGAACGTGTTCAATTGAATCTTAAGCAAGGTAAATGGACAGAAGAGAACTTCATTAAGCCGTATCAGAATATTCTTGAAGAATAGGCATTTCATTTCACATTAGAGCGAGAATCTCATGAGAAAGTTGCCTGATTGAATGTAGTGAATAGATTCATTGCATAATTGTTGACTAAAATTTTCTATATCAGCCTGATTAAGATTAATCGGGCTGATTCTGTTAGGTCGAATATAATAGCGACCTGCTTCAATCATTTTTATTTGAACTTTATTTTGGTGGTGTTTCAAAAAGTATGCTGGCATTAAACGAATCCATTATTGATATAAAAGAACACTAAATCAAAGGCTTTGAAATGATTTTCAAGCTTTTTGGAGAAGTTGCAGCTTCTCCTAAAGCCTCGCCTGATTCGATGCCGTAATCGACAATTATTGCCTTCTATACCCACAGTGAAAAATTTACCAATCAACTGTTTGCATTCTTTAAAGGTCGTAACAAAGCTATCCCAATGGTCACTTGATATACATGTATAGCTTACACCTAACTGCTTCAATTTTAATTTAAGTCGTTTTGCAGTGGCTAAATCTCGGTTACCCCATACATAAGCAACAATTTCACCTGTTTCTCGATGATAGGCATAAATTAGCCATTGTTTATTTTGCTTATGACCAACAAAAGTCCAAAACTCATCTACTTCAAGGGTTTCATAATGACTTTGCTGTGCTCGAAGTTGATATTTTGATTGGCTAAGTGTCCGTAGAACTTTACCGATACTTACTCTTTCAATTTCTGCTATATCCCTGACACCACTGCCTCGCACCATGAGGTGTAATATTTTGGTTTTGATACCTGAGTGACAGCCTTGATAACTGAGAGCATGATCACCAATAAATTGACGTCTGCATATTTTACATTGGTAATTTTGCTTACCATCTACTTTTGTGCCATTTTTCTTTATACTGTCACTTAGGCAGGCTGGACACTTGATTTCTAGAGTTATTCGCATTTCTCTATTTTATCAAAATCCAACCTGCTTTTTTTCAGCATACTTTTTGAAACACCACCCTTTATTTTATGTCACAGCTTGCTTCCCATTTTAAGCACAATCAGTTTTGTATTTTGTTGGAATATTTAAGTTCTGCTAAAGGCATTGCTGTACCAATGTCTTTAGCAGAATTTCCATGTGCGATCACTTTGGCAGATCGAGTGCATGCCGATAGTGATTTGGCACCACTTGAATGTGCGAAGACATTTCCTTCATCAGTGGAAAAAATCATCCATTATTCAGGGAAAGGTCGGGATATTACTGATTTTGAGACCTTCTTAAAATCAACTCAAGCTTCGGGACAGAAAAATTTACTGCTTCTCACAGGTGATAAGTTAAAAGGGCATACAAATAGTCAAGATGGAACGAATCGCACCCGATATTTAGAGTCTGTAAATGCGGTCATGGCCGCAAAGTGTTATGGTGGATTTCACATTGGTGTAGCTTTTAATCCCTTTAAATATGCTGAAGCTGAACGTGATGCACAATATTTAAAACTTCACAAAAAGATTAAAGCAGGAGCAGACTTTATCGTTACCCAGTTGGGTTACGATATGGAGGCTTTAAAACAAGCCAAGGCTTTTTTAAATCGTCATCGATACCCACAAAATATACTTGCTTGTGTTATGCCACTTAGTTTGGCACGTGCCAATTTTATGGTGAAACATAATGTCGCAGGAATTGTGATTACACCACACATGTTACGAGTGTTGGCTCAGGAAGAACAGGATGGACGAACTGAGAATGCTTATAAACGTTGTGCTATACAAATATTGATGTGTAAATATTTGGGTTTTGCAGGTGTGCATCTTTCAGCATGCCATAAGCCTGAAGAGCAAAAGCTTTTAGAAAAATATATTGAACAATATCGACATTATGGTTTACAGGAACTCGAAGCACTCTGGAATGCACTGTGGCAAGTGAAGACTAAAAATGAACTCGTGCCAGAATTAGCTTATTATTCCCGCCAACCATCCTCTAGCCAGCTTATTAAATATCAGCAATTGCATTTCATGCACAAGGCTCTATTTGAGTCCAAAATTGCCAAAGGTGTGGGGCATTTTATTTTTAAAGCCTCATTCTGGGAAAATACGCCTGCAGCAAAAGCATTGTTAAAAACTGAATTTATCTCTAAGCAAGGGGTCGTGGGTTGTGAAAGTTGTGGTCAATGTAGGTTAGGAGATACTTTATATATTTGCCCTGAAACTTGTCCCAAAGGATTGGCGAATGGTCCTTGTGGTGGTACGACATTGGATCGCTGTGAGTTTGGAGATCGTGAATGCATTCATTCTGTGAAAGCCCGACTTGCCAAAGCCGTGGGACAGACTGACGTTCTAAAAGAAAAACTGATTCCAACTGTACCCATTGAAGTCCGTGGAACCAGTTCCTGGAAAAATTGGTATCTGGCGACTGAAGCTTAGCTTTCATCATCCGTGGCATTCGAATAAAATTTCACGCCCAATTTGATGCGATCACGACCTTGGCTCATACGCCAACGGTTGGTATCAC
>NZ_JBLVOM010000272.1:0-1926 GCF_053543775.1 Acinetobacter endophylla
GTTGGTCATTAAGACAATGCAGCCGTCTTTGGGTCGCTCTAGCCTTTTGTTTTTGATCGTGGTATCACGTGAAGTCTGGATGCTTTTAGCTAGATCACCAGTCAACCCCATAAAGCTTGCTGAATAATCTTTATTAAGCAGGTACTGTGCGGCTTCAATCAGGAAATGGACGCAGTGATATTTTTTAGGGTCGTATTGCCGGTCCAGCAAAGCATCAACACTTTTCATATTAATCCTCGCAGATCAGGGTGGTCCTTGAAGTTATAGGTCCGACCTGTCTTCACACTATTTTTCCCAGATGTTGCAGCTTCAAATGTTGTAGCCTGATGATCCTGATTCATTTGTGCCACATACAGACCACGGATCAATTCAATCGGCGTGGCCTTGGTGAGCACCATAGATGCAGCATCAAAAGCAAACGAGCGATAAATTACCTGTGGCTTTTCATCACTCGATGCATCCTCAATCAACTTGATCAACGGTGGCACCACTTCGCCTAAATCCCCCACTGTAATTTTCAGGGACTGGTCCAGATCATCAGAGGTATTGCCGCGCTGAATCATCACCGGGATAAATTCAAACGTGGCCGGCTGACCATTCTCCAAAGTTGCAGACACACCATCTGGGTGATTGGTCACAAGTCGAATTGGATTGGGCCAAAGTGAATGACTGATTTCCAGTGTTTCCAGTAAAACCACACTTGGCGCACTATCCAGATGAAAGTCTTTAATATCATCAACGGTAATCATCACACCCCCAAGGCATTCGGGAAGCTTTCATTCACCAGCTGCTCTAACAGATTCAACATGTCGACCGGATTCCCGGCTGTCCAAATATCCACAATCTGCTGATCAAATGCCAAATCACCATTGTTCAGCGGTTTGACTCGCACCTGAAATGACACGGAATAAATCACACCACTTCGCTCACCGACTGACAGTGAATCAGCAACGAACTGACAGGTATGATCCTGTGCTTCGGCTGAATCCGTGATCAGTCGCCATAAAAACTTTTGTGGATTAAGTGTATGCAATCGCCAAAATGCCCAGAAATACTGCGCATGGGTTTTGGTTTTCAGTAGCACAGATACATTGACCACATGCACGTTATTTACAAACATTCTTCGCTGACGGGCGAACCCGCCAAGAAGTTGCTGCTCTAACATGTTGTTGCCAGGTGAAAAGGAATACCCGGCTTGTAACGGGCATAATGCAAAACTGTTCATAAATTTTACCCATTAAAAAACCTCCCGAAGGAGGCTTTGATAATTAGCGCTTAGTACTTGCCGTGGTGTTTCGCACGACTGCTTTATGTATTTTCGAGTTTGAATTGTTCATTTGACCAGGCAGATATTTATCTACCTCATCCCGAATAATAACCCGAATGCGCCTATCTTCATCAACCTTGGTTTGCACCTGTCCAGACGTGTAGTTTTCAACCACCACATTTACTGAAGCCTGAATACCCTGTCCACCAAACCCATTCCCAACTTTAGGCGTCAATGCAGTACTTTGACGTTGTGGAATTTCACCATAACGGTTCATATAGTTCAGATCCGCAATCCCGATTTTCTGGGTGGCTGCATATCGCATCATGAACTCGCCATTTGACGCACGGATCGGAATATCATCACTGGTACCCGTTCCTGGTCCCGTGATCAGACCACCGGTGGCATATCCTTGAGGTGCTGCTACCGAATTAATGATTGAAGCAATTTGAGCACCTTGAGCAAATGCAGCTGTGATCATAGGTATGTTCTGGGGAAAGCCAATTTTTGAAGCCATGGCAATATTTTGTCCCAAAGCTAGTGCAGCTTGAGCAACAGCAAAACTTTTCTCTGCAGCAAAAGCCACCTGGTAGAAAGCTGATTGCTCTCCTACCACTGCACCAAATATGGTTGTTAAAGATCCAGCAATTTGTTCACCA
>NZ_JBLVOM010000273.1:0-17291 GCF_053543775.1 Acinetobacter endophylla
GCGGTGAGATTCGAACTCACGGAGGACTCACACCCTCGTCGGTTTTCAAGACCGGTGCATTAAACCGCTCTGCCACGCTTCCATGGGCGCAATAATACGGAGCTTTTGTCCGGCTGACAAGTGAAAATTACAGTGAATGCAATCAACTGCATATAGTTTCATCAAATCCTTACAGTTTTGCTGCTAATTCCGCTCCCTCACGAATGGCGCGCTTGGCATCGAGTTCAGCAGCCAGTTTTGCACCGCCAATAATATGATACTGCGCCAAGGTATTTTCCCCAGCACTCGGCATCAGGTCTTTTACCGATTCCTGACCTGCACATACCACAATGCTATCCACACGCAATAATTGAGCATGGCCATCTACCTCAATCCATAAGCCTTCATCCGTGACAGATTTATATTGCACACCGCGCAACATCCGCACGGCATGTTTTTTTAATTGGGCACGATGTACCCAGCCTGAAGTCTTGCCTAGTCCTGCGCCAAGCGGTGTCTTTTTACGTTGTAATAGATAAATTTCCCGTACTGGAGGTTCTACTTCAGCACGCTGTAACCCGCCTTCAGTCACATAATCTGGATGAGAATCTACACCCCATTCACGCTTCCACTCATCCACAGGTTGCGGCTGTATTTGATGCGGTGGCTTTAATAAAAACTCGGACACATCAAAACCGATCCCGCCTGCGCCAATAACCGCAACACGATCACCGACAGGTGCGCCACGTAGCACTTCTGCATAAGATAATACTTGTGGTGCCTGACTGCCTTCGATATTCAAGGCACGCGGCACAACCCCTGTAGCCACAATCACCTCATCAAAACCCTCACGCTCCAACTGCTCGCGGTTGACTCGGGTATTGAGACGCAGATCAACTCCGGTTTTTTCTAGCTGCACTTTAAAATAACGAATCGTTTCGTGAAATTCTTCTTTCCCCGGAATCACTTTAGCCAGATTGAACTGCCCGCCTACTTCATGACTGGCCTCAAACAAAGTGACATCATGCCCGCGACTGGCTGCGACAGTAGCCGCTGACAGACCTGCAACACCACCACCAATCACTGCAATACTTTTCGGTTTTTTGGTTTTGACATAGACCAGTTCGGTCTCATAAGCGGCACGCGGATTGACCAGACAGGTTGCGCGCTGGTTTTTAAAGGTATGATCCAAGCAAGCCTGATTACAGGCGATACAGGTATTGATTTCATCAACACGATTGGTTGCGGTTTTGTTGACCCAGAAAGCATCGGCCAAAAGTGGACGTGCCATCTGTACCATATCTGCCTGACCAGAGGCCAGAATCGCCTCGGCAGTGTCTGGCATATTGATCCGGTTAGAGGCAATCACCGGCACCGAAACATGTTTCTTAACTTCAGAAGTGTAATCGACAAAAGCAGCTCGAGGCACGGAAGTCACAATAGTTGGAATACGTGCTTCATGCCAGCCAATCCCGGTATTGAGCAAAGTAATTCCTGCCTTTTCCAAAGCTTTAGCTACGGTAATCACTTCCTGCATGGTATTGCCATCATGTACCAAATCGAGAAGTGACAAACGGAAACAGATAATAAATTTCTCACCAATTTCAGCGCGAATCGCTTTAACAATTTCTACGGCAAAACGCATCCGGTTTTCGATCGGGCCACCCCAACGGTCGGCACGTTGATTAACATGACGGCTTAAAAACTGATTCAGCAAATAGCCTTCCGAACCCATGATTTCCACGCCATCATAGCCGGCTTTTTTGGCAATGCTGGCAGTTTTCACATAATCCTGAATGGTATTCAGAATCTGTTTATCTGACATTTCACGCGGCTTAAAAGGAGAAATCGGCGATTTGATCGGGCTGGCTGAAACCACGAAAGGCTGATAGCCATAGCGTCCGGCATGCAGAATTTGCAAAAGAATTTTGGCGCCATGCTTATGCACTGCATGCGTTACCAGACGATGCGGTGCAATGTCCCCCAAGGTATTCATGGTACCACCCGCCGGCAACAACCAGCCTTGACGGTTTGGCGATATTCCCCCTGTAATCAGCAGACCTACGCCACCCTTTGCTCGTTCACCAAAATACGCAGCCAGTTTAGGATAGTTATAGAAGCGGTCTTCCAGACCAGTATGCATCGACCCCATCACCACCCGGTTTTTAATGGTGGTAAAACCCAAATGCAGTGGCTTTAAAATGTTGGCATAGCGCGTCGTGGTCATAACAAATCCCTGATTATATTTGGCTGAGCAAGTCATTCCCTTACTTTAACTGATTTTCAGAGGCTTTTTATGACCCGGAGTTCAGCATTTTCAGGCACAAACATCAATCTTCAACACCAGCTCGCTCTATACATGACGAATTAGTTCTGCCATTGTCGTGCGCTGGATTTCCATAATGCAATCGCACCCAATACTGTCCCAATCGGAAAACTGAACAGCATGAGGATTGCCATCACTCTGGATAATGTCCGCCCTGATCCATTACCCTGCTTCACCTTAATACTGGCCTGTATATTAAAAAACATCAGCAAGCCTAAAAGTAGCAACACCACACCTAAACTCAGCATGGAAATACTGGATTGCTGATATTCAAGATATAAAAACAGCACTGTACTAAAACCAATCAGGCCGGCATAAATCCCATGCAACAGTGCCAGCGTTTCATTCTTGGTTTTAGGATTTAAATTAGGTAAAGGTGGGATGC
Source organism: Acinetobacter endophylla (assembly GCF_053543775.1). Classification (NCBI taxonomy): domain Bacteria; kingdom Pseudomonadati; phylum Pseudomonadota; class Gammaproteobacteria; order Moraxellales; family Moraxellaceae; genus Acinetobacter; species Acinetobacter endophylla. The sequence continues at coordinate 2,691 of NZ_JBLVOM010000273.1, forward strand.
GAGTCGCCATGCTTTTATTCCTGTTTTATCTGATTTTTAACTTTATTCGGCTGAATATAACCAATTTTCTTTGTTTTCAGCAGGATTCTGGTGAAAATCGTGCGATTTATGATTATTTAAGCCTATTGAATAGAGATTTTAAAACGAGTTTTTCTTTTCTAAAGCAAACCTAAATAAATTAATGATACAATTGAGGCAATATGTATTTTTTCAGGCCACCAATTCTGGCGTGCCTATTTCATATCATTAGGATGAACAATGTCTGATAATGCAACTATCTTGCAGAATGTCCCAGTAGGTAAAAAAGTTGGTATTGCCTTCTCTGGTGGTCTAGATACTTCTGCTGCTCTTTTGTGGATGAAACAAAAAGGCGCTGAACCTTATGCTTACACAGCTAACTTGGGTCAGCCAGACGAAGACGATTACGATGCGATTCCAAAAAAAGCTGAAGCTTATGGCGCAGTAAAAGCACGTTTAATCGACTGCCGTTTACAGCTTGCATTAGAAGGTATTGCTGCAATTCAATGTGGCGCGTTCCATATTTCTACAGGTGGTATGCCTTATTTCAACACGACACCATTGGGTCGTGCAGTAACTGGCACCATGCTGGTAACTGCCATGAAAGAAGATGACGTTAACATCTGGGGTGACGGTTCGACTTATAAAGGCAACGACATTGAACGTTTCTACCGTTATGGTTTATTGACCAATCCTGCGCTTAAAATCTACAAGCCTTGGTTAGACCAAACTTTCATTGACGAGCTGGGCGGACGTGCAGAAATGTCACAGTTCCTGATCGACAATGGTTTTGACTATAAAATGTCAAAAGAAAAAGCTTATTCAACTGACTCAAACATGCTGGGTGCGACGCACGAAGCTAAAGATCTTGAATACCTGAATGCAGGCATCAAAATCGTTGAGCCAATCATGGGCGTTGCGTTCTGGAAAGATGACGTAGAAGTAAAAGCTGAAGAAGTATCGATTACTTTTGAAGAAGGCTTCCCGGTTGCTATCAACGGTCAACGCATTGAAGATCCAGTTGAATTTATTCTTGAAGCGAACCGCATCGGTGGCCGTCACGGTCTAGGTATGTCGGATCAAATCGAAAACCGGATCATCGAAGCGAAATCTCGCGGTATCTATGAAGCTCCGGGTATGGCGCTGCTTCACATCGCTTATGAGCGTCTGGTAACGGGTATTCATAACGAAGATACGATTGAACAATACCGTATTAACGGTCTACGTTTAGGTCGTTTGCTTTACCAAGGTCGCTGGTTCGATTCTCAAGCGCTTATGCTGCGTGAAACTGCACAGCGTTGGGTTGCTAAAGCAGTTACCGGTACTGTAACGATCGAATTGCGTCGTGGTAATGACTACACCATTATGAATACTGAATCTCCGAACCTCACTTATGAAGCTGAGCGTTTGACTATGGAGAAAGGTGATTCTATGTTCTCGCCGATGGATCGTATTGGTCAGTTGACCATGCGTAACCTGGATATCACGGATACTCGTGCGAAACTGGGCATCTATACAGAGACTGGTTTATTGGCAGTTGGTTCAGCATCTGCAGTGCCACAACTAAAAGACAAAAACTAAGTTTTAGTCCTTTTTAATTTCATAAAAAACCGCTCCTGATGAGCGGTTTTTTATTGAGGGTTCGTTTATTGATTGTAATAATCTCTAACCATTTGCGATATCTGAATTGACTGAACGAATGGACTGATAATAAATCTGGTTGCGTCCAAGCTGTTTGGCACGATATAGCGCCTGATCCGCGATTCCCAATAAGGCGTCTTTATCAATATCATCTTCACCACGATAGACGGTAATGCCTAAACTGATGGTGATATGTTTCGCAACCGAGGATTTTTCATGTGGAATTTCCAGACGATCAATCGCCTTAAAAATATTTGAAGCCACTGCATAAGCACCATGTGCATTCGTTTCTGGCAAGAGCACCACAAACTCTTCCCCGCCATAACGCGCGACAAAGTCCATATGACGGATCGCATTTTTGATGGTTTTGGCAATAGTCGAAATGACATCATCACCTTTCTGATGCCCATAAAAATCGTTGTAATTTTTAAAGAAATCTACATCGATAAACAGAATTGCCAATGCCGTTTCTTCACGATGTGCACGTTCGAAATGGACTTGCAGCGTCTCATCAAAAGTCCGTCGATTGGAAATCTTGGTCAGCTCATCGTACTGACTCAAATGTAATAATTCGTTGGTATGGATACGCTGGATCTGCTCACTGATTCTGGCGCGAATGCTATAGAGAAATATCACACGCTCACGGGCAAAAATCATATGGCTAATCACATAACCCAGCAAGCAACTTCCAATTAAAATCCGGCCAAAAACCATAGGATTAAATTCAACTGACAGACCGAACAATACAATAATGGTGGTTGCGGCGGCGAGCAGTCCGGTGACCAGCATCTGAATCGGCTTAATACCGGTCAGAACATAACCCAGGATATATACGATCGTGACTATGGCCATGGACTGATGCTGCAAGGCATCAGTTTTAATCGACATGGTAATGCATGAAATTGACAACTGTACCCAGAACACCAACAGCATCGAAGCCTGCGGAAAAAAGCGCTTGATCTTGGGTAAACAGGAGAACATATAAAAAATGATTAATGACACGCCGCCGTTGAGCAAGCCCAACATACACAGAACAAAATCATGCACGAAATATTCTTTGCTGATGCTCCAGTAATCTGTAGGAATCATTACCACTAAAAAAAGGAAATAGGCCAATACCCCAGCCCACACATATTTTTCGACATGTTTGCGGGCGCGTTCCAGATTTTTGGTCCAGAATTCTTGTTCCAGATTTTGAGGGAAGACCGGGCCTACACGCTGGCTTTGCCGTGTAATCAGTTGTTCTATATCTTCTTTATCATCTTGCAATTTCGCTAGATTGTACTTGTATTCCATTGCCAAGTATTTATGTAATTTTTTTATTAATTTTAAAATAACATACTTTTTAAAATTAATTTATACATATCCCTTATTTTGTAGCGCTTTCTCGTTACCATTTTTACTATAGATGGATTATCATTTGTTTTATTTGTTCGACTGAATTTGCCTTGAATACGATTACGATTCTCCAGCCAGATGATTGGCACGTTCACCTGCGTGATGGTTTAGCACTTCAACGTACCGTTCCCGATTTAGCCAAGCAGTTTTCTCGCGCCATTTGCATGCCAAATCTGGTGCCACCCGTTAAAACTGTCGAAGAAGCCAATGCCTACCGTGAACGTATCATGGCACATGTGCCTGAAGGGGTAAATTTCGACCCGCGTATGGTGCTGTATTTCACTGACAACACCCCGGCAAGCGAAGTTAAGAAGATCAAAGAATCTGCGCATGTCAATGCCATCAAGCTCTATCCTGCGGGTGCGACCACCAACTCCGATAGTGGTGTGAGCGATATGAGCAAAGTCTACGGCGTAATTGAACAGCTTGAAGAACACCAAGTGCCTTTATTGCTACATGGTGAAGTGACGCATAATCATGTCGATATTTTTGACCGTGAAAAGCGTTTCCTGGATGAAGTGCTGGCTCCCTTACTCAGACAATTTCCCAAGCTGAAACTGGTGCTCGAACACATCACCACCAGCGAAGCAGCAAACTTTGTACTTGAGCAAGACCGTAATGTCGCTGCAACCATTACGCCGCAACATTTATTGTTTAACCGCAATGACATGCTGGTTGGTGGGATCAAGCCGCATTTCTACTGCTTGCCGATTTTAAAGCGTCAAACGCATCAGCAAACTTTGCTGGAAGTCGCAACCAGCGGTAATCCTAAATTTTTCTTGGGAACAGACAGCGCGCCGCATTCAAAAAATGCAAAAGAAAATGCGTGTGGCTGTGCAGGATGTTATAGTGCGCCGACTGCCATTGAGCTGTATGCTCAGGCATTTGATCAGGTGGGTAAAATTGAACGCCTGGAAGGTTTTGCCAGCCATTTTGGTGCAGACTTCTATGGCCTGCCACGTAATACCAATACCATTACCCTGGTTAAAGAAGATCAAGTAATCCCTGAAAGTTTAGACTATCTGGATGGTGAACAGATTATCCCACTGTATGCGGGTAAAACCATTCAATGGAGAAAAGTGTGACAAATGAAACGCTCCCAATCATTGGTCAACGTTTTCGTGGATTCTTACCTGTAGTTGTCGATGTCGAGACTGCAGGTTTTAATGCGCAGACTGATGCATTGCTGGAAATTGCGGCCATTCCGATTGTTTATAATGAGGATGGTCAATTTGTGCCGGGTCAAGCTTACCATGCACATATCAATCCTTTCGAAGGGGCCAACCTCGACCGACGTTCGCTGGAGTTTATTGGGATCGATCCTTCTAATCCAATGCGAATCGCCATGGCCGAAGATGAGAAAACTGCGCTTAAGCGTATTTTTAAATCTGTGAATGAAGTGCGTCGCCAGCAAAATTGTACCCATGCAGTTTTAGTCGGACACAATGCACATTTCGATTTAGGTTTTCTTCAGGCCGCGATTGCCCGTACCGGGACCAAAAACCAGAATCCGTTTCATAGTTTTTCTGTCTTCGATACAGTGACTTTAAGTGCGGTGATGTTTGGTCAGACTGTACTGGCGAAGTCCTGTATCCAAGCTGGAATCGAGTTTGATGGTAAAGAAGCCCATTCTGCATTATATGATACGCAGAAGACCGCTGAACTGTTTTGCTATATTTTAAACAAACTCGCACCTCACCTGCTTGACACTCTGGTGGCGGATCAATAAGATACCGCCATCTTCTAAACGTCCCTATCGTCTAGAGGCCTAGGACATCGCCCTTTCACGGCGGTAACCGGGGTTCGAATCCCCGTAGGGACGCCATCTATTTTTCTCTTCTTTATATTTCTTTGATCAGCATCTTAAGCTGCTCAAGTCTTACACTTTCACCAATTAATCAATGAAAATAATTCTCATTTTCATTGATTACCACACCATAGTTAATGATAATTACTTACATTATCTTTCTCATAATCAAGCTCTCTCATGCGTTTTGCTTATTCCCCACTTTCTATTGCGGTTTTAACTGCATTGAGTTCAACTGTTTTTGCTGAAAAATCCGATCAATCAGAACAAGTCAAATCACAAGCTTCTGTTAAGTTTTCCACCATTGTGATTAAAGCTAAAACAGAAAATGAGGTGGGGAAAACGGTTTACAATAAAGAGGACATACAGCAAATACCAAATGGCTCTAAGACCATCACTGAATTATTAAAAGTTAATCCGAATGTACAATTTGATTCAAACGCACGTAGTGGATTGCAGCAAGGCGAACTCAACGCGACGGATATCAGTATTAATGGCAGCCTACCCTACGATAATAAGTTTTTGATCAATGGCCTCAGCATTAATAACAACATTAATCCAGGTAGTGATGCAAAAAGTAATACCCTGAATGAAATGATGGAAAGCTCACAAGTAGTGACGATTAATACTAATCTGCTGTGTAAAATCACCCTACTTGATAGCAATGTGGGTGCCGAATTTGGTGAGTTCACAGGTGGCGTAGTCAGTGCAGAAACCTGTGCTCCCCAAACCGAAATTGGTAAAATTCATGGCAGCCTGAGCTATGACTATACTTCTGATCATTGGTCAGACATCAATTTCCCTAGTAAAGAAGCAACTGAAGAATTTGAAAATTCAACCAGTGAAAGCAAACAACCTTTCTTTACACGTCAAGGGATCAGTACAACGTCTTATGGCAAACTTGCTGAAAGTTTGGGTTTCAATGCATTTGGTTCATATCGCCGTGCAGATATTCCTTTAAAAACAAGTATTGCTAAACCAGATTCTTATGAACAAAAACGAGGTTCAAACAATGCAGGTATAGAGTTTTTCTATACTCCCAGTGACAATACGGTTTTAAAGATTGGCACACAATTCATGGAAACGAGTGGTGACTATTTTCTTTCATCGACTCATAACTCCCAAAGCTCACATATATCAGACAGCCAAAGTCTCTATATCAACTTAAAAAATAAATTGAATTCAGTTGAACTTGAGCAACAAGTCAATTATCAAATGCAGACTGCAAACCGTAAAAGTGCGACAGATAATATTTCCTGGTTGAAATCATCAACCAAAAACTGGAAGTCCTCGGGTATACAAATTGAAGGCAGCTTCGGAAGCACTCAGCAGCAGGAAGAAAAACTGGAATATAGTCTTAAGGCATTATTTGAACCCATTCAAACCCAGCACACGACCCACACGTTCAAAATGGGCGGAGGATATGGACACTACAATGCTCATTGGGAACGTCCTGTCACAACAAGCATTTATTCTAGTGCGACTGGAAATATTGCCAATCTCAGCTGTTATTCAAATACTGGTAATAAATATGATGCATGTGATGAAGGAAATGGCCAAGACGGACAGTTTCTAAAAAATCGCACCTCTTATTTGGCAGGTAAAACTGAGGTACAGCAAGACCGTTGGCATGCATTTTTACAGGATCAGATTCAATGGGACAGATACTTCACAGCAACACTTGGCTTTCGTGCAGACTATGACAGCTTAACTAAAAATAATAATGTTGCACCACGTAGCTCATTTGTTTTTAAACCTTTTGCTAATGAACAATTATCCTTTACCACTGGCTGGAACCGCTACTATGGTTTAAATGCCTTTTATAATGAATTACAAGATCAAAAAGGTTTATTGATCATTCGCCAAACACGTGACAACCTATCAGCTGACTGGAAAGAAAAAGCATATGCCGGTTCTTTTACTTATCGTTCGCAGCTTGATACCCCTTATGCAGATGAAACCATGTTCGGAATCAATGCTGAATATGCAAATAGCCGTATTGGTCTAAAATGGGTTAATCGTCAAAATAAGGACCAGATCCGCCGCACAGAATCAGTTAAAGATCCAGTCATTTCAACGAATCGCTTTAGCTATACTTATGATAATGAAGGTAAATCTGAATCTAATATTTATACCTTAAGTGTGATTAACATTAGCCCATTGAAGTTATTTGGCACACAGCATTTATTCAGCCTAAATGCAGATTATACTGAAACCCAGCGTAACTTCGACTCATACAGCACAGCGTATTATACCGGCACACCCATCATCTACTACGATGGTAAATTGATCAATGCTGAAGATAAGCCATCTGAAATCTTTAATACTCCCTGGACAACACGTTTAGGTTGGAATATTAAATTTGACCGGATTCCTTTAAGCATTAATAACTTCATCAATTACCAAGGCAAAGTGGATGCCATGAAGAAAATATCAAAAGGTTATTCTGATAAAAATAATGAACAATATGATATGTATATCCCATACACCACCAAAAATACCTTCTACTGGGATGTACGGACGACCTATGATATTTCTTTAAATAAGGGCCTTAAAGCCATTTTAGGTTTGACGATTAACAATGTGACGAATCGTGATAATTTTTATCTGGATTCGGGTATTGTCTATCCACAAATCGGCCGCCAATTTATTGCGGATGTTACTTTTAAATTCTAGAGCCTGAATAGGTACATGCTGCTGCTCTTTTAGATTTGCTTAGGCTATAATCAGACTAATTTTAAGATTTGAAATTTTTCCATGCTCAAGAAATTCCTGCTTGTTTTACTTATTTTGGCACCTTCGGCACTGTATCTCTATATCGTCAACCGTGATGACAATAAAACTACGCAGACTGAGGCAGTGACAACGCCTGCTGAAAATCCCCAGCCTAAACAATATCAAACTCCAGATCACTAAGTTTTAGTGATCTTTTCAAATAATTATTTTTTATAGTCTTGAAATTTGTTCAGAAAATAACATCTTAATAAAATAAAGTTTTTGTTTTGCCTAATGTTTAAACTGTTAAATGAATTTTAGCAAAAACCCTTTTGACAAACCCCGGCTTAATCCTTAATATACGCATCACCTCGCAACGTCCCTATCGTCTAGAGGCCTAGGACATCGCCCTTTCACGGCGGTAACCGGGGTTCGAATCCCCGTAGGGACGCCATATATTGATCTCATACGATCAGACCTTATTCGAAATCACCATTATTCGATTGCAGATTTGTAGTTTTTCACTACAATAGCTCGCTTCATTCCTTTGAAGTATTTCTTATTTCCTATGCACTCATCTCCGAATGATGCTACGCATCAGGGCAATTCTGCGCCTTTAAAACGCGCTATGAGTACTCGACATCTGGTCATGATTTCGCTTGGTGGCGCAATCGGAACAGGCCTATTCTTAGGGTCGGGTGAAGTCATTGCACAAACGGGGCCTGTAGGTGCCATTCTCGCTTATCTCCTGGGCGGTATTATCGCGTACATGGTGATGCTATGTTTGGGCGAACTTGCCGTTCATATGCCAGAATCTGGTTCATTTGGTGCTTATGCCAAACGTTATATTGGACCAGGCACAGGCTATACCATCACCTGGTTATACTGGCTGACGTGGTCGGTCACTCTCGGAACTGAATTTACTGCAGCGGCCTTGCTGATGCAGGAATGGTTCCCGGATATTTCCATGTGGTTATGGACCATTATCTTTGGTGTATTCGTATTTAGTCTCAATATGATTTCGACCCGCTGGTTTGCCGAATCCGAATTCTGGCTGGCACTGGTGAAAGTGGTCACGGTTGTTGCTTTTATTCTTTTAGGTCTATTGGCCATCTTTGGTGTTCTGGGCTATCAGGGCTATGAAGCTGCACCTTTATTTACCAATCTGACGGCACAGGGCTGGTTCCCTGAAGGTCTGTTCCCGATTTTTGCCACAATGCTGATCGTGAACTTCGCCTTCTCTGGTACCGAGCTGATTGGTGTGGCTGCCGGTGAAACTGAAGATCCTGCGAAAAATGTTCCTAAAGCGATTAACACTGCGATTTTCCGCTTATTAATTTTCTTTGTAGGTACGATCATTGTGGTAACAGCCTTACTTCCGCATCAGGAAGCAGGCTTAGCTGCTGAAGGTGTAAGCAGCAGTCCATTCGTAACCGTATTCCAGCATATTGGTATTCCTTATGCTGAAGACATCATCCGTTTTGTGATTATCACTGCGTTGTTGTCTGCTGCTAACTCGGGCCTGTTTGCTGCTTCACGCATGATGTGGTCATTATCATATAGCAAACAGTTACCTGCCGTATTCTCAAGACTGAATGCTCGCGGTGTACCGTATATTGCAGTCATGGTGACCATGCTAGGTGCATTGCCAGGTTTATTGTCTGAACAGTTTGCGCCAGAGACGATCTTTACCAACTTGCTGGGCGTTGCGGCATTTACCATGGTGGTGGTCTGGATGAGTATCTGCTTAAGCCAGTTCAACTTCCGTCGTCAATGGTATAAACAGGGTCATACGGCCAAAGAACTGGGCTTTGCTGCACCATTGTTCCCGATTGTGCCAATCCTGGGCTTTGTGTTCTGTTTTATTACCTGTATCAGTATGGTCTTTGATCCATCAATGCGTATCAGCTTCATAGGCTGTCTGCTATTTATTGCAGCGTGTTATGCAAGTTATTATGCCTTTTATCACAACAAGTCTTAATCATCAGTTTTAAAAGAGCGGCTCCGGTCGCTCTTTTTTATCTATACTATAACCATAGTGGGCAGCCTTAAGGGTGCGTCGATGAAAATTGTGTTTATTCACGGCATGAACAAGCAACAATATACGGCTACTTCATTACGTCAACATTGGCTGCATCTCTTCAAAACAGGCCTTCGGAAAAACCCACAACAGCAAGCCCGTTTTACTTATTTAAAACGGCATATCCGTATCCCTTTTTATGGCGATTTACTTTCTCGGCATCATTTTCATAACGTCTTGAATGCCAGCACCCTGATGCCGCAACAGTGGCCGCATTTCCCTTTTTTACATCCCGCACAGCTGCAACCAGCACCGCCACCAGATCAGTGCACCTATCAAATTTGTGACGTCCCGCAGTTAAATCTTGATGATGCCCTGAATTTCAATCAGAAACTGAAATTCATTACAGCATTAAGCAAAGATATTGCCTTGCGGGATTTTGCAGTATTCATCAATTATTTTCCCAGCTTACATGCCAGCTTTTTGCATAAATTTTTGCTGGAAACTTATCTTTATTTGGCCAACCCGCATTTTATGCAGGAAGTTCACTGCCGCATTCATAATCAACTCTATAGTAGCAGGCCACAGATTCTGGTGGCTCACTCACTCGGCAGCGTGATTGCCTATAATTATTTGATTCAGCATCCGGAGCTGAATATCAAGCGTTTTATTACTCTCGGATCACCGTTGTTGGCATTTCGGGTCATCCAGGCTCATCTGCCGCAACCGATTGTACGACCTGCTGCAATTTCAGGCGATTGGATAAATTTCTATTCTAGCGATGATTTTCTGACTACCTTTCCATTATCAGAACCACCCTTCGAGTTTCAGCCGGCGATTATTAATCAGGAGATTCGTACCTCCATCTATCATCCGCATGATATTGATGGTTATATTCAGCATCCGGACGTCATTAAAGCGCTACTGGAATTGCTATAAAACTCACGCCAAACTCTAAATTCAACTTTTACCGTTCCATTCATATTCTTTTTCTATTCAATAAAATCTTTCATCCGAACCTACCAGCTTACTGCTTTTTCTACCTTTTTTATAAATATACAGATGTCTGTTAATGATTGTTTTATCAAAGATAATTTACACATTAACGCCACAAAAAGTGCAGCTTGGCTTGCCGCAATTTTCTCTATACTGTGAATATATAGATCGACCTCCGTGAGGTATCGATGAAAATTATTTTTATACATGGAATAAATCAGCAACATCATAGCACTGCTTCGATTCGCCAGCGCTGGCTGCATATACTTCAAAAAGGCATTCGCAAACACCGTCATGATGCCAGATTCAGTTATTTACGACGTCACATTCACATTCCATTTTATGGAGACTTACTTTCACACTATAACGTTCGCAACATCCTGAATGCTGGCACCTTAATGCCCCAGCAATGGCCCAGCTTTCGTTTCCGTCAACCTGTCCATCCTCAGCTTCCTGCACCCGTTCCACGTCCTGGCTGGCGCAAGCCCGTGATTTCCGATCTTCCCCAGCTTCATTTGAATGACACGATGGATTTTAAACAGAAATTCAAATTTATTACCACGCTAAGCAAAAATGTTGCACTGCGAGACTTTGTATTATTGCTGAATTATTTTCCCAGTCTGCATCGGAGCCTGCTTCAGAAATTTCTGATTGAAACCTATCTGTATCTCGACAATCCTGCTTTCATGAAGGAAGTTCATGAGCGGATTGCCCGGCAATTGAATGGTCGCAAACCTTGTATTGTGATTGCTCATTCTCTGGGCAGTGTGATTGCCTATAATTATCTTATTCAGCATCCTGAACTGAACGTACAGCGTTTTATTACTTTAGGATCGCCATTAGCCTTTCAGGTGATCCAGTCACATTTACCGCAACCCATTGTACGACCTGCAGCAATTACAGGCGACTGGATAAATTTTTTATTCAACTGATGATTTTCTTACCGCCTTTCCTCTTACACAACCGCCATTTCAGTTTCAACCCGCAATTATTAACCACGGCATTCGTACCCATATTCACCGCCCGCATGATATTACCGGCTATTTACTCCATCCGCAGGTAGTAGAAGCAATTCTGGAATTGCTTAAAAATCCAGCTTAAACCATGTAATTTTCCAGTATTTTCTCTAGATTGTTTTAAATTTATGCACTCAACCCAGAAAATCATTTTTTTTATGGAAATGCGTTTGACACCCCCCTGTTTTCACCCTATTATACGCCCACCTCTGAAACGTCCCTATCGTCTAGAGGCCTAGGACATCGCCCTTTCACGGCGGTAACCGGGGTTCGAATCCCCGTAGGGACGCCAATTTTCAGAAGTACATTTTATTAAGTCCCTATCGTCTAGAGGCCTAGGACATCGCCCTTTCACGGCGGTAACCGGGGTTCGAATCCCCGTAGGGACGCCATTACTTCAAGCTAAAAGTAAGGGTTTTAAAATTTATCTTCTGTACTGTCCCTATCGTCTAGAGGCCTAGGACATCGCCCTTTCACGGCGGTAACCGGGGTTCAAATCCCCGTAGGGACGCCATATTCGAGATGGCAACATCTCAACAAAAAGCCCGAGCATTGCGACTCGGGCTTTTTTTATCTTGAAAATTTTATTTCTCGAATCTTTAAACCCAGTTTTTATCATTTGTTCAAATTACTCCCTCACTCTTTCGGCTGCCATCCCATTCTTAATTTTACAATTTGTATTGTTTTAACATTTCTATTCATAGAAATATCCGTTCATTTTCATTTAAAGCAATACACCAATAAATTAGAACAAAAATTCAACACCCTGCTTTTAGAGGGCACGTTAAGGTAAATCAAGAGAAATCTGCAAGGATCAGATTATGTTCGTCAGCACAGAGCTAAGTTTACCTTTATCGCCAAATAAAAATCATAATTATCAAATTAAAAGCTTTAAGGATTGGGTCGACTTTTTTCAAGATACTGAAATTTCGACATATACCAAAACCGAAAAAGCCGACTCTTATTTGAGCGATCTGATTAAAAATTTAAATATTGATACTCTTGGATGGTTAGATCAGCCTACACAGGTTGAACAGCATCTTTTAGAACAACATCATCAAATCTGTGCCACTTTTCAGGCCTATGTCAATCGCCGGAAACAGCAGCAGCCTCGGGAATATTTTCCGACGGTTTCTCATGCTTTCGAATTCCTGGCGAAAGTTGCACCGGTCAAACTGGTGGATGGTGCCTGGTTATATTCGACCGTGCCAAACTGTAATCAGCCCGAGCTAAAAGATTTGATTTACATCTATCTCGAAGAGCTTGGTTTAGGGCATCCGCGTGCAAATCATGTCACCATGTATCAGGACCTGTTGAGTCATTATGAGCTGAACAGTTATGCCGAGCATCTGGATGACAGTTACTATGAACAGGCTGCCGTACAGTTGGCACTGGCTTATGCCCCGGCCAAATATTTACCTCTGGTCATTGGCTTCAATCTCGGTTATGAACAGTTACCGCTGCATTTGTTAATCACCAATTATGAACTGGCTGAACTGGGTATTGATCCGCATTATTTCAATGTGCACATTACTATTGATAATGCTCACAATGGTCATGCGCAGAAATCCCTGCAAGCGTTTATCCAGCATTTTAATCATGCAGAAAATCCGCACACTTATTTAGATTTGATTAAGAAAGGTTATGTACTAAATGACATCGGCAAAAGTTCCTCCCAGATCATTAAGGAATTGGATATTGGGCAGATGGCTTTAAAAGTTTTCCAGAATAAAGCGCTGATCGGTCAATATATTCATAATCAGAAATGCCAGTTTAGTGGCAAGACCATCAATGACTGGTTATCCGATCCTGCCCAGATTGCCGAGTTTTTGCAGATCATGATTGACAAAGGCTGGATTGTAAAAGATGCGCCAGTAGAACAAAGCCGCTTCTGGAAAATGATAGATCATCCGGAAGGTAAAATGTTTGGGGTCTTTAATGCGACCGAAAAACAGATTATTAAAGACTGGATTCAGGGCGCAGGCTTAGCAACTCGCCTGTCGTCACGTAGTGCAACTCCTTCACAGGCAAAAATTGAACCCGCAATGAGCCGTATGGACCAGCAGTGCTTGAATCAGTTAAAAAGCCGCTTCATGCGCTGTGAAGGTGCTGAACAGAAAATTGATTTACTGATTCCTTATACTGCGCCGCATATGCATCACACCGACATAGGCTTATGGGCGACCCGTCAGTTAAGCCAGTTATTATTTCCTTTCCAGACCCAGGCGATGCATTATTCCTAAAGCACTCCTAAGTGCCAGAAATTAAAAAAACCGGACATTTGCAGTGTCCGGTTTTTTTAATCGGCGGATTCAAGCGGCAAGTGCAACAGTATAAAAACCAGCCATAACTTCACTAGGCGTATACCAACCTAGTGTTTTTCTAGGACGATGGTTGAGTGCAAATTCTATCTGCTCTATTTGTTCGTTTGACACGTCATCAAACGATGATGATTTTGGCAGATATTGCCGGATTAAACCATTCGTATTTTCATTCCTTGCTCGTTGAATAGACTTGTAAGGATCAGCAAAATACGTATCTATGCCGGCATCAGTGATTCTTTTGTGTTCGGCAAATTCCTTACCATTATCAAAAGTAACACTATAAGCATGGCTCATCCGTAAACGATCTAATGCACAAGTAATCGTTTGAGAGGATGCTCTCGTTGGCCCTAAATGAACAATATGTACGTACAGGCTCTTTCGATCAACGAGAGTTAATAAAGCACCTTTATGATGTTTACCAATTACAGTGTCACCTTCGAAATCTCCTAAACGTTGTCGTTGATCAATGACCTGGTCTCGGCAATGAATACTTGTTTTATCAATGATTTGCCCCCTACGATCCGTGTTTTTGTAACCTCGTTTTCGATATTTCTTCTGATGCCTTAAATGTAGGTGGAGTTTACCGCCTTTTGATTTATCTTCATAAATGTACTGGTAAATCCACTCATGTGAAGGTACATCCAGCCAACCGCGTTGTGTTAAAGC
>NZ_JBLVOM010000274.1:0-2357 GCF_053543775.1 Acinetobacter endophylla
GTTTCTCCTCAGTTTAATGCCAATGCTATTCAGGATTATGCATTACGCTGGGAAATTGAAACCTTATTCAGTTGTCTCAAAGGACGCGGGTTTAATCTTGAAAATACGCGCTTGACAGACCCTAGACGAGTGAAAAAATTGATTGCGGTGTTAGCTATAAGCTTCTGTTGGTGTTACTTAACGGGTGAATGGCAACATGATCAAAAAAAAGCGATAAAAATAAAGAAGCATGGACGACTCTCAATGAGTTTATTTCGCTATGGTTTAGACTATGTTCAAATGGCGATTCAGCGTTTAATTGGTTTTGGGAAAAAAGAAGAGTTTAAGGAAATTTTGGCAATTTTAAGAAGGCAGAATCCTGATAGGATAAGGGTTCTGTGAAATTTGTCGTGTACAGAGGATAAATTATTAAAAAGCCCTATTCCAGTGAATGGGGCTTTTTTACATCAACATAAAAGATTAGTTAAAAATAAACACTTCGTATAACAGGTATTATGTAGAAAAACTCAAATGACAAGTATTGTATGAATTTATAATAATTATATCTATACCTATGATTAATTATAGATTATATTCATCTAGTTGATTCTGAAGCGATGCCAAAACACGGCAAAAACTTCAATGATGCGACCCGAGTACAGCACATCACACATATTTCAGCAGAGTCCTTGACAGGATGCTATACGTTCATCGAGTTATTAGTGAACAGCAGTGATGGTGAGATGCGTAGAATCCTCGTTCCTCTTGCTACCATTTTTAAAGAGGAATCCAACAATAATTCGGAGGTTGCAACAGTGAACGCTGAACAGAATCAACGTAGTATCGAGTCATTTCAAGGCATCTTTACGGCAGTAATGATATTAACCATGATAATTGTGTTATTGATTAGCCCTTTTAGCATTGGAACGCTACTGTCATGTCTTGTTACAATTCTATGCTTGACTTTTGATTATGTAATATGCTATAAAGAATTGGCTATTAATCATAAAAACTTAAGGTTAAATCAGGTGACTGAAGCGATGCCAAAACACGGCAAAAACTTCAATGATGCGACCCGAGTACAGCACATCACACATATTTCAGCAGAGTCCTTGACAGGATGCTATACGTTCATCGAAAAATTAGTGAACAGCAGTGATGGTGAGATGCGTAGAATCACTTCGTACCTGTATGGGTAGCCTTGTAAACATACAGAGAAAGAGTAAATGACATTTTTTGATTACCTAAAAGAGAACTTTATTCAAAGTTTTTTTAAGTTATTCAATAAACAACGTCCTTATCTATTAGATATAAAATATTATCCTGAATATCTATCATTCAATGAGTTCAATCTCAATAAAGACAAAATCTTAGTTGATCTTCTCGACAATCTATCTAAAAAAAAGTATTCACCTCAACCATTACATCCAGTTTTAATGGAAAAACCAGACGGCTCTTTTAGATTAATATGTATTCCAGCGATCCAAGATCGTATAATTCAAAAACTAATCTTAAAATATATAAAAGTTCATCATCAGAATAAATATATCTTAGCTACAAATTATGACTTTTCATCTAAAATTAGTGAAGCAGGTGCAATATCTGCTCGAATAGAAGCCTTAAAATTAAGAAACCAATATTCACATGTTCTAAAAACTGATATTTCAGCATTTTTTGACAATTTAAATCGTCAATTAATAAAAAAGAATATTGAAGAAAAATTAGATATTCCTGAAATAAATTTCATATTAGAGAAAATCATTAAAGTAGATACTAGACTTAAAGAAACTGAACTAATAGGTGCTAAAGAAATAGATTTTCTAAAATCGAAAAGAGGAAAAGGAGAAGTGGTCCCACATGTTTGAACAACTAAAAGCTTATTTATAAGTGATACTCTGCTCTAGTTAAGCTACCTTATTTTGTTGTGGTAGCTGGTCATAGTAAAACTCATCTGGAGTCATTTTGTCCAGACTCGAATGAGGTCGTTTTAAATTATAAAATTCAAAATATGCGTTTAATTGCTTCTTCGCATCCAAAACATTGCTGTAGGCTTTGAGATACACCTCTTCATATTTAACGCTCCGCCATAATCGTTCAACCATCACATTATCAACCCATCGACCTTTACCATCCATACTGATTTGAATGCCATTTGATTTCAATACATCAATAAATGCATCACTGGTAAACTGACTGCCTTGGTCTGTATTAAATATTTCAGGTCGACCATATTTTTCAATAGCTTCATTTAATGTTTCTATGCAAAATGTAACCTCCATACTAATCGATACTCTATGCGCAAGTACCTTGCGGCTATGCCAATCAATCACAGCACATAAATAAACAAAGCCTTTTGCCATAGGGATATACGTTATATC
>NZ_JBLVOM010000275.1:0-1840 GCF_053543775.1 Acinetobacter endophylla
TGAGCTAGTTTCTTATCTTTGGGTAGTGCAATCGTTTCAATGCCATTGGCCTGCTTTGATGCTGCAGCATTCATATGAAATTCCACTGCAACTGATGAGCCTTGAATCAACTTTACTGCAGCTGAGAGCGGGTCGTTCTTTGCACCAGTACCATCGGTTTTGACTTGCAGCCCTGCTTCACGCAAATAGTGAGTCACTGCATTGCGGAAATTGACGACCAGATCTGCTTCTTTAGTTTTACCATTTACTGCACCGGGATCTGTGTTGCTATGGCCGGCTGTAATAGTGGCAAAGCCTAAAGTTTGCTGATGTAGACTTGGTTGAGCCTTTTTACGGCCAATAAGTACAGCTAGGAACATCAAACCTAAAGATGCAATTGTTTGATATGGTTCCGGCAATACATTGGCGTTATAAACTTCCTGCAGAACCAAGTGCAAGCATGATAAAAAAAGCGCCATATAGGCGCCATATTTTACTGAGTCAAACTTCCATACACTTTCTTGAATCAATTTCATTTTAAGGTTTCCTCAAGTCTTGTGACTTTTTCTTTCATTAATGACTGTGTTTGATTGATTTGAATGATTGACGCGCCTACCCAGATGCATGCAGCTATAATTGTTCCACCACAAAGCCCAAGCAATCCCTTTAAGAAGCCAAGACCTCCATCCTGAATTGCAGACTTGTTTTCAAGGCTTGATACCTTTAACTCAAGGGCATCAAGTTCTTTTTGGATTTTGGCAATTGCATTCTCATGGTGTTCATTAATAAAGGTTTGGCGTGCAACATGTTCCAGGATCAATCGAATGTCTTTATGGATGGAATCAATTTTCCCCTCCCATCCATTATTGTTGTACGGCCTATTTTCAGGCATACACCCCCCTATAAAATTGACATTAAAAAAGAGCCTTTCGGCTCTGGTGGATCATTTGGCATTGCGCCCCCTGGTTTTAATAATAAAAAACCCCGACTTAATTAAAAGCCGGGGCTGGTGGTGGTTTGTTATGTTTGTTATGGGAGTGCTACTGCCGGATTAGACCAGCTGTCGCCATGGAATCGGCCACCCAGAGCGAATGCTTTATTAAATTCAGCTTGATCTATTGCAGCCACTTCTTCAAACGTCCGACCCGATAACTCTAAATCTTCGATATAAATGCGGTAATAAATTACAGAAGGAGATCGGTTATTACCCATCGCTGCATTCGACGGGTTAAGTGTACCTGCACCGAATTTAACAGGGACGCTGTTCGTGATTGTACCTGTAGCCCCCTTTGGATTGACTGCTACAAGTTGCGGCTGACCAATAAGAATATCATTGTCTTGCGCTAAACTCGGAACTTTTAGAGACTTGCTTCCAGCGCCTAATCCGTCCAAAGCTGCAGCGTTAGTTAGATCAGCAAATAAGTAGTTTCCGCCGTTTCGATAGTTAAACAGTGATAAAAAGCTACCTGCTGTCCCTTGTTTTCGCGTTGTTTTACGCCATTGTGATATATACAGTTTCCCTGCTGCCGCTTTATTTGCAAGATACGCATTAAGTGCGGTATCTGATGCCAACTGAATAAAATATGCATTGCTGATAGTAGTAGACTGCGAAGCCATACAATGCAAACCGCCTTTTGCTGTGATTTCCGTCTTGATTGAATTTGGGACACTATTTACTTGAAATGTTCTATCAAAACCAACTGTTGAACCAATAATCGGCAGTGCGTACTCATTTAAAGCATTTGTCAGTTTACTAGCTTCCGCTTCTTGCACTGTGTTAAATGCATCAGTCGGATTTATCCCCGCATCCCAGAGGAACAAGGAACCCTCGCGACTCTCAATTGGGTCATATTTTGGTAAA
>NZ_JBLVOM010000276.1:0-2020 GCF_053543775.1 Acinetobacter endophylla
TGGTCAGGAAATTGCAACTTCGTTAAAAGATAATTTACAAGGTGTATTTACCCCAAAATCGGATGATCATTTTAATAAAGTAGATCTTAAACAGCTCTCAAATTTTGATGTCGATACCTCAAAGTTTGATGAACTTCCTGTTATCGGTTCAACACATTCCAATACGGTCAATACTGCGGGATTGAGCTTGGTAAGCCCCACTTCAAGAACGCTTGATATTTCTGAGGCAGTGAAAATTGCGGTTCAGCGACATCCTGAAATTAGTCAAAATATTGCGAGTCTTGCTTCTCAAAATGCCAATATTGATGTGGCTAAAGCTGCATATTATCCTCAATTATCGGGTGGTATTTCGACTGGAGATATGACTTCTGGCGAACGCGGTCGGCAGTTATTAAGTCTTAATGCGACACAGATGGTCTATGATTTTGGTAAGGTCAAATCCAGTGTGGATATTCAAAAAGCCAGATTAGCATTGCAGCAGGCGCAAGTGCTGGTCAAGATTGATGAGGTTGCACTTGAGGTTGCAAGTGCAATCGTGAATCTAAAACGCTATGAGGAAGTCTGTCGCATTGCACAGCAGCAAGTAGATGGGATTGCACGTATTGCTGAGATTGCCAATTTGCGTGCAAATGCTGGCATTAGCAGTCAGGCAGATCCCGTGCAGGCGAAGTCGTATCTTGAAGCTTCCCAATCAAATTTAATTGCTCAACAAACACAATTAAGACTGTATCAACAAAAATTACGGACTTTACTGGGCTTTGATATCAGTCGGATCAACTGGAAAATACCTGAAAATGTAGTCACTGAATCAAAGATTTTTGAAGCACCTAAAATCAATACGATTCCTACGATTATGTCTGCTCAAGCAGAAGTAAATGTTGCAAAAGCACAGAAAACTCAGACAGATCTCAGTCGTTACCCTACTTTAAATTTAGTTGGAACGCTAAGTCAGGCACTGAATGGTGTCAATCCAAACAATAACAAGGATGACGGATTTGATAGTTCAATTAAATTTGAAGCAAGCAGTAACTTCTTTCAGGGTGGATCAGTGGGGGCGCAAAGTCGCGCTGCAAGTTATGCAGAAGAAGCTGCCAAAGCCAAAGTACAAAATAGTTATATGGATATTCTGGAACAGATTCGCATGACTGAGGAACAAGTCACAAATAAACAACGGCAGATGCAGGTTTTGGTTGCCAGACAATCAACCACCACCAGAACAAAAGAATTATATCAGGAGCAATATAAGCTTGGTACGCGGACAGTAGTGGACTTACTTAATGCTGAACAAGCCATTCATAGTGCAAATATGGAAATTGAAAATAATCGTTATGATATTTATGCAAATCTAGTCCAACTTATCTCGACTACAGGTCAATCACGAGATGTTTATCATCTTAATCGTCTATCCATTCAGGGGGTTGAGGTTCAGCCATGAGTACGATGAATTACCAGCCATATCTTCAGGCAATTTTATTGATTGCCAAACATTATCGTATCGAAACCTCTGAAGAACGTATCCGTTTGCAGATGGATTGGGCAGGGGCTAGTGCAGCAGATGAGGTCGTGAAAACGATTGCACGTCAGATTGGCTTAAGTGTACGTAAAAGTAAATTTTCAAAAGAGATGCTTAATCCATGGCGTTTACCAGTCATCGTGGTATTCAAGGATGGTCAAGTTGGTGTGGTTGATCAGGCAGATGTCGATCATAATGTCAGTATCCAGATGAGTGGTGATCAGGGGCTTGCGCAAAGTTTTGTTGCTTCTGACCTTCAACATGAAATTGAAAGTGTTTATATCCTGCGACCTGAAAAATCAGTTGCAGATGCGCGTATTGATGAATATATCAAACCTTATGAGAGTAGTTGGTTCTGGTCGATCGTGTTACGTGACTGGAAACGATATATCGATATTATGTTTGCATCATTAATTGCAAATATTCTGGCACTGGCAACCATTATATTTTCAATGCAAGTCTATGATCGAGTCGTGCCTTCTCAGTCAATTCCTACGTTATGGGTGT
>NZ_JBLVOM010000276.1:2040-3152 GCF_053543775.1 Acinetobacter endophylla
GTATTGATTGCGGCAATTTTTGAATTTGTTTTACGTGTAGCGCGTATCTATTTATCAGATATTATTGGTAAACGAGCAGACTTGCGTATTTCAGATCGGGTTTTTGGTCATACGCTCAGAATTAAAAATAGTGAGCGTTCCAAATCAACAGGTACTTTTATTTCCCAAATTCGGGAGTTGGAAGGGGTGCGGGAGCTAGTCACCTCAACGACGATTAGCGCCATTGCCGACTTGCCATTTTTCTTTTTATTTTTGGTTATATTCTGGATCATTGGCGGCAATCTTTTCTGGGTCATGGTACTTGTTGTACCGCTTATGATTATTCCAGCCATATTGGCACAAAGACCACTGGCTAAACTTGCCAGAGAGGGAATGCGTGAGTCTTCGATTCGTAATGCAATATTGGTGGAATCAGTGCAAGGCATAGAGGACATTAAGCTGTTACGCGCTGAATCCAGATTCCAGAATCAATGGAATCATATGAATGAAATGTCTGCCGATATTAGTATGAAGCAGCGTAAAATAGTGGGCGTGATGACTGCATGGACGCAAAAAGTCCAAGGTCTGACTTATGCTCTTGTGGTACTTGTTGGCTGTTTTGCCGTGATTAGTGGAGAAATGACCACAGGTGCATTGGTTGCATGCTCAATTTTATCTTCACGAATGTTGGCACCAATTGCACAAATTACGGGTGTTTTGGGACGTTTACAGCAAGCCAAAGTCGCAAAAAGTAGTCTTGATGAGTTAATGAAAAAGCCAGTTGACCAACCTGATCGGGCGCATTTGATCCATCGCTCAGTATTGTTGGGTGATTATCAATTGAATGGCACTTTATTTAAATATAATCAAGATGATGCAAAACCCAATCTAGCGATTGCTCAACTAGCAATTCGGGCGGGAGAGAAAATTGCAATTTTAGGCCGAAATGGCGCGGGGAAATCCACATTATTGCAATTATTATCAGGCATGCAAATGCCGCAGCAAGGTAATATTTATCTTGATGGTCTTGATTTATCACTGATTGATCCTGCTGATATTCGTCGTGATACAGGGTTACTTAATCAGAGTGCGCATTTGTTTTATGGCACAATCAGGGAAAACCTAACTTTAGG
>NZ_JBLVOM010000276.1:3172-3509 GCF_053543775.1 Acinetobacter endophylla
TGATGACTTGATTCAGGCGCTCAAAATGACAGGAGCTTGGTCATTTGTACAAGATAAAAAAGAAGGTCTTGATCATCTTGTACTTGAGGGTGGCTTAGGTTTCTCTGGTGGACAACGGCAGGCTTTGTTGCTGTCACGCTTGCTTATTCGCCAACCTAATATTGTATTGTTAGATGAGCCAACAGCGTCGATTGATGATGTAGCAGAAAAACAATTTATTGATCATCTAATGAATTGGATGGGGCATCGGACTTTAATTGTTGCAACTCATCGGCGAGCTGTTTTGGCATTAGTTGATCGAATTATTGTCATGAATGAGGGGAAAATTGTGATGGAT
>NZ_JBLVOM010000276.1:3529-5080 GCF_053543775.1 Acinetobacter endophylla
TCAATCAAATAATCAAACTCATCCATCCAGTGGGGCACAATAATGAATGAACAACCACAACAAACAAAACGTCCTGCTAAAGCTTCATTTCATGAACCACCTTTACCTAAATCGAGTATGGTCATCTGGATTATTGGCTTAGGACTTTTGGTGTTCTTTATATGGGCTGCTTTATTTAAATTGGAAGAAGTTTCTACAGGTACGGGTAAAGTTATTCCATCTTCTAAAGAGCAAATTATTCAGTCATTAGAGGGTGGTATTTTGACCAAACTCGATGTTAAAGAAGGTGATATTGTAGAAAAAGGCACCATATTGGCACAACTTGATCCGACTCGCTTTGCATCTAATGTAGGTGAATCGCAGTCTTTGCTCGTTTCTTCATTGGCCACTTCGGCACGTTTACGGGCAGAAGTAAATGGAACTGCATTACAATTTCCCGAGATAGTTCAAAAAGATTCGCAATTGGTTCGTGAAGAAACACAGTTGTATAATGCACGACGGAAAAATTTAGAAGAGTCAATATCAGATCTAACGACTTCTTTAACATTGGTACAGCAAGAGCTAAGAATGACTGAGCCGTTAGTTGCTAAAGGAGCTGCAAGTGAGGTAGAGGTTTTAAGGTTAAAACGTCAAGCTTCTGATTTACAAAAGCAAATTAATGATACACGTAGTCAGTATTATGTAAAAGCAAGGGAAGAATTATCCAAAGCCAATACCGACGTAGAAACACAACGGCAGATTGTGAAAGGAAAATCAGATACATTAAATCGTACAGTCTTTAGAGCGCCTGTTCGCGGTGTGGTAAAAGAAATCGATGTAATGACTTTAGGTGGCGTAATTCCTCCTAATGGCAAGATTATGACGATTGTGCCGTTAGATGAACAGCTTCTGATCGAAGCTAGAATTTCGCCAAGAGATATTGCCTTTATTCGTCCAAACCAACAAGCTTTAGTCAAAATTACAGCGTACGATTATGCGATATATGGCGGATTACATGGCAAAGTGACCGTGATATCTCCTGATACGATTCGAGATGAAGTTAAACAGGATCAATTTTACTATCGGGTTTATATTCGCACTGATTCAGATAAGCTGCGAAATAAACAGGGTAAGACTTTTGCGATTACGCCTGGAATGGTGGCGACAGTTGATATTCGCACTGGACAGAAAACAGTGCTGGACTATTTGATTAAGCCATTCAATAAAGCCAGAGAAGCGTTAAGAGAAAGATAAAGTCTTGAATTTTATGGATTTTGTAGTGATACAAAATCCTTTTTTTAATTTTAGATATCTCATTACCGCGCACGAACCACAAGCCGATAATACCCAATCAATAAAAAAATACCTGTCGCACAGCTCAAAAATATGAGTTTAGTTAAAACCAGATAAGTTTGAGTGTAAGCGTCCGCTGAACCCCATGCCTATTTTTTAATTTGAGTTGGATTTCCAGCGATGTGGCAGTAATTCTTCTATTTGGGTCGCTTTATGCGTCGGCAGCCTTTTCAGCACATCACTTAAATAGGCATACGGATCCAAGCCATTCAGCTTTGC
>NZ_JBLVOM010000277.1:0-2978 GCF_053543775.1 Acinetobacter endophylla
AATCCAGTGAGTGCTCATAAGTGATAAAGATAGTACTAAATTAAAGAACAGAGGAAAATTGAAAACAAGGTACAGATCAGTAAAAAGATGCATTCCCTTGTTTTAATGAGAATGTTTAGCAGCATGATTGATACGTGATTCTGAGAGAATATCGTTGTCCACTCATAATGTTCTCATTTATGCAAAAAGAATAGACTAAATTTGTCTAGGAGAGTGGTGACAGTCTAATCTAATTAAAAGGCATCTACAAAATCGGCGGCTATTCGTAATAGTCGACTGAGAAAATCACGTACCTTGATTCTAGACATTATTGTCCACCTCTACTAACACATTTCCTGACACAGTCCCTATCTATACATTTGAATGCCTTTGACTATTAAAGATTATCTTTAATAAAATGAGCTTTATAGGGCAATATACTAAGATCTCCAGACTGTTGAATCCGGC
This sequence comes from Acinetobacter endophylla, assembly GCF_053543775.1. NCBI lineage: Bacteria > Pseudomonadati > Pseudomonadota > Gammaproteobacteria > Moraxellales > Moraxellaceae > Acinetobacter > Acinetobacter endophylla. The sequence goes on from NZ_JBLVOM010000277.1 coordinate 448, forward strand.
AAGCGCACTGAGTGCGGTTCCGTAACGTGACACTGGGTAACGTCTTGGACTGCTGTATGTAGACAAAAATGAAAGCTGCGGTTTAAAGCTGGCGTCCTTCAAAATTTATCTCATTTTATAACTTATGTCTGGATTTTCAGGTAATTATATCGCACCAAAAAAAACATCTATTCACTAACGATCACTTAGACTATTCATTATAAAAAAACAACCATACATCATTGATATATGTCCATTTATTTATAATTTTTTCATGGACATAAGTTAATTAGTTAATTTTTTTGGTCCCATATATCATCTAAGCGGAATCAATTAAAACCTGTTATAAATCAGTGTAACATTGAAATTTATAGAAATAATATTTAAAACCGTTTTTTATTTTGAATTAAGGTGTCATCAATTAGCTTGAGAAAATCTTACCGGTCCTCATAATTTTTTCATGACTAAACGCTATGCATTAAAAGATGATCAGTGGGAACAGATTAAAGATCTGTTACATGGACGAATGGGTACTGTTGGAGTAACGGCCAAAGATAACCGACTATTTGTTGAAGCGGTATCGTTCAGGTATCCCGTGGCGAGACTTAATCGAGCGCTTTGGTGATTTTAGAGTAGTGCATACTCGTTTTAGTCTTTGGGCTAAAACAGGTGTGTGGCAGAGAGTCTTTGAAGTGCTGTCACATGACCTTGACAATGAATATGTCATGTTAGACTCCACCCCATTGTACGTGCTTACTAACACAGCGCTGGGGGGAAATCAGGCGACTAGGCGCAGTAAAGGGGGCTTAAGCACCAAAATTCATGCCCGTACTGATGCTTTAGGCAACCCGACAGGATTTTATCTCACGGATGGGCAGGTCCATGACTTAAACGGTTCAGATGTGTTGCTGGACTTATCGTTGAGCCAGACCTGATTTATGGATAAAGCCTACAACTCTAGGGATCGGGTCATTGATCCAATTTTAGAGGCGAAGGGTCAAGTTGTGATGCCAGCGAAAAGTAATTCTATTGATCAGCGTGATTATGATTGACATATCTACAAGGCAAGACATCTGATCGAGAATTTTTTTGCCAAGCTCAAACAATATCGTGCTATTGCCATACGCTATGATAAATTGGCTCAAAACTTCTTATCAGCGATCTTTATGGCTTAATTGATAACACGCCCTAATTTGAGATTGTCAAAAAAAGTGTAGCAACTTGCTACACTTTTTCACTTTTCTTAATAAGCTGTTTTAAAAAATCTTCTAGTTGTAAGAGACTAGCTTCGTCAATTTCCGAGATATTCAGAGAAACCTTAAGCTGTTTTTGATTGAGTTTGATATTCCCCGCAATCTTACCTGCATATTCAATTTTTCTAACCACAGATGTTGTGGTCAGTTTTTCTGGATCCTGACTCAATATTTTTTCAGCATAGGCAGTAACTTTACTTTGCTCTAGTTTTTTGTCTTTTACTTTTTCCCAAGCCCCTAGTAAAGCCTTTTCGGCCTCAGAAAGTTGCTCTATATGATCCGACAGAAATTTTTTGAATGCAGTTGCAGCAGTACGACCCAGTAGGCCTGGTTCCACATCAAGGTCATTTAAAATTACTTGAGGCAGTTTTTCGTATGCTAAATACTTGTACATATCTTCGCGATTTAAACCCAGTGAATTGGCTAAACGTTGCTTGTTTTTCTTTAACTTCTCATCAAGTGAGTTCAGGCCAATAAAAATTTCATAATCTGTCAGGTCCTGACGCTTTAAATTCTCTGCTAAGGTTAACAAAGATGCTTCTACATTATTCGCATCAATGATAATCGCTTCAATCACAGACTTGCCGAGTAAATGGTGCGCCCGTAAGCGCCGCTCGCCTGCAATGAGTTCATATTTCAGATTATCAAGTTTACGCACTGTAATGGGCTGCAACAGACCGACTTCATTAATGGAATCCGCCAGTTCTTTTAATTGTGACTCTTCAAATAATTTACGCGGCTGGTTTGGACTGCGGCTAATATCCTCAATAGGAACATTACGTCTAAACTCTTTCAGCTCTCTAATATTGTCTTTCTGTGCTTGCTGATGTTTTTCTGTATTCTGTTTCAGTTTCTGAGCTAAAAGCTCTTTGGTGCTTGCCATAATACTCTCAGGTTTAAACTTTAGCTACAATTTCATTGGCAAGGCTTTCAAAAGCCTTACGTACTTTTGAATTTTTTTCTACATTCAAAAGTGATTGTTGCAGAATCGCTGCTTGATTAACTTTAGTACTTTGAGGAATGGTGGTCTCTAAAAGTTTTCCTACCTGTTTTAAGGCTTCATTCCGAATCAGCTTACAGACATTCTGACGTTCATCATGCTTAATTAGTAAAGCGCCTAAAAGCTCTAAATCTGGATTAATACGTTTGATCTTTTCAAGATGATTTAAAAGATCTGTTACCCCATACAATCCATATTGTGATCCGGATTCGATAGGAATAATGACATGTGTTGAAGATGCCAGGGCATTGCTGGTTAATAATTTAAGACTAGGTGGACAGTCGATCAATATAAAATCA
>NZ_JBLVOM010000278.1:0-5418 GCF_053543775.1 Acinetobacter endophylla
TTCGAAGTAATTCATTTCGCTCTAGCGAGCTACTCTTTGTATCTTTCCATGGTTTCGCATTTTTTCTAGGTGGAATCACCGCATGCCCTTGCCGATCTGCAATGACCTGACGGCATTGCTTGGTGTCATAAGCTCCATCGGTATAAACAGAGTCAATCCGCTCATCTTGTGGAATCTGATTAAGTAAATCACCAAGCACCTGTGAATCACTGACATTATTGGTTGTAAGCTGAACTGCTCGTATTTGTAGGGTTTTAGCATCTATACCAATATGAAGTTTACGCCATTGGCGACGATATTCAGGTCCATGTTTCTTGCGCTTCCATTCGCCCTCACCTAGAAACTTCATGCCTGAAGAGTCCATGAGTAGATGCAGCCCATCGCTACTTTTTTGGTAGCTGATTGCAATATCAATATGCTTTTGTCTTCTACAAAGCGTGGTGTACGAATATCACTGATATTCGGGGCTGCTCAGCCGCAAAGTTTAATCAGACTTTGCACAAAGCCAGTAACCATACGTAAAGATAGACGGAATAAGGATTTAATCATTAAGCAGCATTGGATGGCTGCGTCGGAGTAGGTTTGATTTCGCCCTTGTTTGCCTTTTGATGGCGCATACCATTGCGTAGCAGGATCAAACCAAATGGCAATATTTCCGCGACTCATGAGTGCTCGGTTATATGCGGGCCAATTGGTTGTGCGGTAGATTTTGTGTGTAGGCTTCTTCATTTGAAAATTATATCGCTGAAAAACCCTTTACAGATAGGTTTGTGCAACAAAGCCTCCCCCAACTAAAGCAGACTCCCACAATTAACACCCAGGTATGGCAGCCTACCCTTTTATCGTTTGTAAACCTTTTTCCATGTGCTCATGCTGCCTGCCCCTGCACCAAATGCTGTATTGGCAATAATACCTTGAACATCGTCACCTGAAGCAGGTGAGATCCCAGCTGAAATTGTCCCGGCTAATTCAACATTGCTCTCTTAAATGTATTTCTTAATGCGGCACTGCCAGCCAATTTTTACCGTGTAAAAAACCCATTTACTGCCTTGGTAAATTCTATCACCAGATCCCCAAAGGGGCGAGCCAAGCTGTATAGAGTGTGGCTAAAACAAAGTCATCCCTGCTGCGCCTGTCTTAAACCAGTCACCAAAGATACACCATGGCACAGCCGTCATATTGTGAAGCTAAGTCATGGTAGGATGGATGCGGTCGCTCATCTTGAGATTTACCATCTATCTGTATTGTCCGAGGAGTGTTCAGTTTGCCAATGTCAACGAGGTATAACCGGGTGCCGAATGGCGCCTTAGAAGAGGCTTGAGCCGTGTGCTGGGAAACTCGCATGCACGGTTCTTAGGGGGTTGACGTAGGCAACTGCGTCTGACTACCCGACAACCAAATGCGCCCTTAGGCCTTGGGAAGTAAGAACTGGCTGTTTGTTGGCTCGCTGCGCAGTGGTCAACGAGCGGCGAATATCAAGACTTAAATCCAGTCAGCAAAGCTGAATGGCTTGGATCTGTATGCCTATGTTACCGACACATAAAGTGACCTAAATAGAAGAATTACTGCCACACCGGTGGCAACCCGACCAAAATTAAAAAATAGGTGTGGGGTTCAGCCCACGCTTACGAAACTTGTAATAAACTGATCTAAAATTCGATCATATACTTCATATCTCAAAGTATTGACTTAAATTATGATTAAGCCATGCCAGAATTAGATCGCCCCATACCCAAGTCGTCACTTGAATTTGAGTAACTATAGGAAATTCTATCTTTAAAGTCTTTATCCAACAAAACCAATTAAGAATAATGTTGATTTAAGCTGCTTACCATTTGCTTACCAGAATCTAAAAACAAAAAAACCACTTACGATTAGTACACGTAAGTGGTTGTTTTATATGGTGGGCCCAGACAGACTTGAACTGTCGACCAACGGATTATGAGTCCGCTGCTCTAACCAACTGAGCTATAGGCCCTATATGCTGAAAACTTTATTTATCAATAAGTTCAGGCGTCATGAATACTAGCTAAGATTTTTTGGAAAGACAAGTGCTTTTATAACTGCTTGAACATTTAGGCAGCAATCATGGGCGACTTGTCTTAGTCAAAATTCAGTTACTTAAGACTTCAGTATAGGAGGCATATAGAAAAATGAGATACATGCTGCATCATTTAAGACAAATGAGCCTGTCATCTTGAATTTAATCCGGTCTACTAAGGGTAAAACTGATAGATTTAAGGTCTTAGTATATCTATAAGGTATTAAAATTCTTTATTGCTCAGGCAGCACTGTTAAAGGAATAGCCTTGAGCTCAAGAAGATAGAATGACTAGAATTCAGACTTCATTTCTTCGTCTTTATGTAAATCCTGCTTAATTTCGATCAAAGACCATACAATTATAAGCGCAAAAATCAATAGGGAGACTACGAAGGCTGTCATGTACGTCATACTTTTCAATCTCAGAGTAGAAAGAATAAGAAAATAGAAAAGACCTGTATCAGTCTTCTTCTTCGACAAAAGTCTAATAACTAAAGTGTGCTCTGGATAGTCATTTTTTCATCATTTTAAGACTTTTTTTGTATCTAATGATATTTTTTAAGATCTTAATATTGTTTTATTTATATATATTAACTCTTAATCTTGCAGCTTAAAAAGATGAATAAATCATAGATTTTTACATTATTCGCTGATTTTATTGGAAAGCCTATTGACTGTATGGGCGAACAAGATGAAATTATGCAGTTCTCTACATACAGCTTTTACTTCTCCGTACTTATGCTAAATAAATTCCTTGGCGAATCTGCATTTAAACTTGCAGGTTGGCAATATCATGTCGAACCCGATGTGCTTGAAGATAAACAGGTCATTATTGGGTTTGAACATACCTCAATGATGGATGCGGTACTGTCAATTGCCCTGTTCCAGATTTATGACCTCAAGGTTCATACCTTGATTAAAAAAGAATTATTTAAAGGACCGTTTAAACCGCTATTGAACGCTGTGGGTGGTATTCCGGTTGACCGCAAGGCCAGTAAAGATATCGTGACCCAGATGGTGGAACATTTTCAGAACAATGAAAAGTTCAATCTGGTGATTGCTCCCGAAGCAACACGGGCTAAACAAGGTGAAGCACGCAAACCAATCCGTACCGGTTTCTGGCATATTGCCAAGGCTGCCAATGTACCAATCGTGTTGTTATACGCCAATTCCAAAACCAAGCAAGGTGGCATTCTTGGCAAGATCTATCCGACAGACCTTGCGCATGACCTGGCTTTGATCAAGCAACTATATAAAGACAAGGTTGGCCTGGATATCGTTATTCCAGAATAAGCTTTTTAAAAATAAAAGCACGGACATAATCAGCGATTCTGCTGTTTATGTCCAAGTCATCTGTCCATATAAATGTATAAATAGAATTATAAATCCCCCTATCCTCTTTCTATTTTTCCTCGATATTGCACTTTTTTTGTTTTTATCCTGAAATCTCAAATCCAGGCACTTTTTTTTAAAAAAACGCTTATGGTAGAATTTCGGCATTCTGATAGGCATACAGCCAATCTACAAGGAGCATAGTTCGCATGGCGGGTCATTCCAAGTGGGCCAATATTAAGCATCGCAAAGCAAAACAAGATGCGAGTCGTGGTAAAGTTTTTACCAAATACATTCGTGAATTAACCACTGCTGCAAAGCTTGGTGGTCCAGATACTGCAAGCAACCCTCGTCTACGTGCTGTGGTTGAAAAAGCATTATCAGTGAATATGACACGTGACGTGATCAACCGTGCCATTCAACGTGGTGCTGGTGGCGAAGATAACGACGACCTGAAAGAAGTGACCTACGAAGGTTATGGTGTAGGTGGTGTTGCGGTTATTGTTGAAACCATGACTGACAACTTGAACCGTACTGTGCCTGACGTACGTCATTGCTTCTCTAAAACTGATGGTAACTTAGGCACCAATGGTTCGGTGGCATTCCTGTTCACGAAACGTGGTGAGATCACTTTTGAAGATGTGTCTTTGGAAGATCAAATCATGGAAGTGGCATTAGAAGCAGGTGCGGAAGACATCGAAGTCACTGAAGATGATATCTTGGTCATTACCACACCTGAAGCCTTCGGTGAAGTTCAAGATGCTTTAACTGCTGCAGGTTTAAAATCTGACAATGCTGAAGTAGTGATGAGTCCTTCAACCAAAGCAGAAATCACAGACATCGATCAAGCGAAAAAAATCATGAAAATGATTGATATGCTTGAAGATCTGGATGATGTACAAAACGTTTATACCAACGTTGAATTCTCAGACGCAGTTTTAGCAGAACTTGATGCTTAAATATGTCTGATTCAAAAAACGCACCTTAGGGTGCGTTTTTTTTATGGCTGTCCACCACCCTAGCTTTGATTAAACTTTATTGAGTAATCCGCTACAGTTAAAGACATTATATTCTTTAATCACAAAGCTGGAATGCAGTGCCACCACATGCTCAATTTTTCCAATCCGCTTAAGCAGGATTTCACTATAATTTTCCATATCTCTTGCCACGACTTCAACAATAAAGTCTGCCGACTGACCGGTGACCAAAAAGGCATTAATCACTTCGGGAATACTTTCCAGTTCTTCCAGAAATTTGGCAAAAGTATCGCTATCATGTTTGCTTAAGGATACCTGCAACAGCACATGCAGACTGAAACCTAATTTTTGGTAATTGATTTCACGTTTTAAGCCACTGATAATATTATGATCGATTAAGTGTTTGATCCTACGATGCACCGAACTGACAGATAAATTCACCCGCTCGGACAGTTCATTCAGATTGACATCTTCATGGGTCAATATTTCTAGAATATGTTTATCGAAACGATCCAGTTCCATTTTTATACTCTTATATCAATAATCAATAGATGCAGAAAATTTTGCGCCATCTCTGTTATACAATATTTATTTATTTTTCACAAAATTTTCATATTCTGAAATTTTTTCCCAAATGGGATTTCATTTTATAAATACGGTTTTCAGGAGGGTTTAAATGACCGTTAATCGCATTAATTAAAAATATGACCAATGGTATTTTGGTGGTGTTTCAAAAAGTATGCTGAAAAAAACAATATGGCTTTTGATAAAATAGAGGTATGAAAATAACGCTACAAATCAAATGTCCTACCTGTCTAAGTAACAATATAAAGAGAAATGGCATCAAAGTAGATGGGAAACAAAACCATCAGTGCAAAGATTGCAAACGTCAATTTATTGGTGATCATGCATTAAGCTATCAAGGGTGTAACTCAGGTATTACCGGCAAGATATTACATTTAATGGTCAGAGGAAGCGGTGTAAGAGATATTGCTGAAGTCGAGCGTATCAGCATTGGCAAGGTATTACGAACCTTAAGTGAATCGATCTATCAGATTCAGCCTAAACA
>NZ_JBLVOM010000279.1:0-1324 GCF_053543775.1 Acinetobacter endophylla
AGCTGCTTTACGAGCTGCTTTACGTGCATGTTTTTTTTGAGTGTTTAATCTCATTTTTTCCATTTTTTTAAGGACTTCATCAAGCCCTGTTAAATTGGTTCTAACCATACCGCGCTCCCACTCTCGCAGGCCAAGGTTATCCATTCCTTGCCAGATTTATTATCGGGCAATGCCCCAATAATTTTATAAACCTGTTCATCACAAAGCAGTCGATAATCTTGCCACTGAATATTTTTTGGAACATCGCTAAAACGCATCACAATACGATGACTGACTTTGACCTGATTGGCTCGAGCACCGATAAACTCACTGACACTCACACCCTGAATATCAGCCCAGACTGGAAATTCGGTGACATAACCTTCCACCCGATCACCAGATCCATCCTTTGCCTGAACAATGGCCTTTTTTTGCACTTCGACATAATCGGTTAATTTGCCTGTTTGCATAAATCACCTGTTCCTATTTTACTGACTGGATGAAATTGCAGGACCTGAAATGATGTTCGGCATTTCCATTTCAAAAACCACAGACTTTTCAAATAAAACAATAGCTTCGTATTTGTATCGGGCTTCTTTGTCTACATTTATGCTGATGCTTAAAATTTCTAAACCTTTGCGCTCTGCATGCTTATTTACAACATCTGCCAATACAGCAGCAGTTGAACATGCAAATTTTTCTAAGAATGTTCTTGGCATATTAAATTCCCATTTTGCGGTAAGACATCATCAAGTTTTCCAGGGTTTTATTGGTGGTCATGATGGTGCCAACCACTTGAGATTCCCGGTTGTTATAGAGGTCGCCAATAATCAGCAGGGCTGCATATTGCAGATCTTCAGGCAGCACACCATCTACACAAACATCCACCAGAGGTTTATCCAGGAAGTTTTCGATATGTTTTAAAGCTGCTTTAATGAGCAATCGAATATGTGCATCTTCACGATCATGCAGCACACGCAATTGAAACTTTGCGCTTTCAAGTGTGACCAGTTCTTCGCTCATGAAAATAGCCTTTTTTTGACGGAAAAAGAGGTATAAAAAAGCCCTCAAAACGAGGGCTTTTTTCACATCAATCAATTAGGGAATGATTGGATCTTCAACTGGAGCAACGACTTCCGGAAGATCACCGGCAACGTTAGCATCTGGCACAATCACACCACCAGCTGCACGCATTTCTGAACGGACAGTAGCAAGGTTTTTACGGAAGTTATCACCATCTTCAAGTGATACTTGCGTATCCACATCTTCACGAATGTAACCATCAAAACCAATTGATAAGTTACCACACCAGTATTTGCCTAAAGCCTGCACTGGACTGAAACGG
>NZ_JBLVOM010000280.1:0-2784 GCF_053543775.1 Acinetobacter endophylla
AAGACCTTCCAGGAAGAAATCTTCGGGCCTGTACTGGCTGTGACCACCTTCAAAGACTTCGATGATGCGATCAAGATCGCCAATGATACGATTTATGGACTCGGTGCCGGTGTCTGGTCACGCTCAGCGCATACCTCTTACCGTGCAGGCCGTGCTATTCAGGCAGGTCGGGTCTGGACTAACTGTTATCACATCTACCCTGCGCATGCGGCTTTCGGTGGTTATAAAAAATCAGGGATTGGGCGTGAGAATCACAGAATGATGCTGGATCATTATCAGCAGACTAAAAACTTGCTAGTCAGCTATTCGACCAAACCAGCCGGGTTCTTTTAAGAAGTGAAATACATTCAAAGCGAACTTCGGTTCGCTTTGAATGTATGGTAGCTAGCTTTCACAAAATATCAGCAACATCTTCAAGCTGCGGCCAATTCAAATAAAGTTTTTAGTCTATAAATACTTTTTTTAAAGGAAAGAGCATCACCTCAAATTTCTATTTGCAATAGTGTCATTTTAAGATAATTTCACTCTATAAAGATTTCGCCACATTCTCCAGCCATTGAGTGCCAGAAGAATAAAAATAAAATAAAGCATGGCGGTTAAATACAATGACTTATAGCTATACATGCCGACATAAATCACATCTAACACACACCACAAGCCCCAGCTTTCAATATATTTTTTTGCCGCCCAATAACTTGCCACCAAGCTAAAAGAAGCCAACATGGAATCCAACCAAGGGAGTGATGCTGTGGTGAAATGAGCAAATAAGGCGCCAATCACCAGACCGGCGACAATACCCACAATCAGGCTATATACCCAGATTTTTTTATTCAAATAGCCAATCTGCACGGTGATAGCCTGGTCATGATTTTTCTTCGACCAGCTATACCAGCCATACAGTTGCATCAAGATAAATACGGCTTGTAATGCTGCGTCTGCAAATAAATTGACACGATAAAAAATAATCATATATAAAAATACAGCGACAATATTCACCAACCAGCAGACTTTATATTGTTTGGAGGTCAGCCAGACACCTAAAACGTTTAAAATGAACGCTGCAATTTCTATATTTTCCATAACAATATAACCTGATTAAGCAGCCAATTTAGAAGTTCAGATTGAATGACAAGGTTGCTGTACGCGGCGAACCCAAGAATAAATAATCGTCACCCAAAAATTCACCTGCATCACGCCAGTATTTCTTGTTGAACAGATTATTAATATTCAAGCGTAGCAATGCATCGGTCGTATTTAGTTTAAATTGATAAGCAGCGCCTAAATCAACCACACTATAACCTGCGACTTTCGCAGCACCCTCTTTGTTGGCATATTTGCTGGAACTGTATTGACCACCTGCCAGAACAGTGAAACCTGCAATGCTCGGTACGTTATAGCGAAGATGTGTTGCGAAACGAACTTTTGGCACGTTTTGCGCCTGATGATTGCCATATTCAACCGCTTCTACATTTTCTAAACGGGCTTTAGTCAAGGCTAAAGATGAAGTTAAGGCCAGATGATCGGTTAATGCACCATTCAGTCCGAGCTCCAGACCCTGACTATGTTGTTCGCCTTCCGCAACAAAATAGCGAAGTCCTGAAATCGGCTTGCTATATTGGTTGTCTTGGCGTAAATCAAATAGCGAGGCAGTCAATAAAAACTGCTTGATCTGTTGTTTTAGGCCAATTTCATATTGCTCTGAATAGATCGGCGCTAGAGTTTCAGCCGCATTCTCTGCAAACAAAGGTGCTGTCTTTCCATCTGACAAGCCTTTCGCATACGAGGCATAGACGGTAGTCGATTCCAAGGGGCTATAGCTGATCGCAAATTGCGGTAAAAATTTGCCTAAATCGGTATCGCGTACTTTTACCTGACCTTCACCATAAGCTTGCTCATCAAGCTCAATCCATTTTCCGCCAATCAAAGTAGACCACTGTTTATTCCATTCAATACGGTCTAATGCTGTAAATGCAGTTTGTTTACTTTTAAGTACTTGATATTTTGGTCCAGCATTCGCTGTTACTGGGGAAAAATCTATGGTTTCTGTATAAATATTACCTACACCAATCCATTTCCATTCATTGACACCAGCAAAACGATCTCGCGATTTATTGGTTTGTGTAATATCAAAATGTAGATAATGTTGCGCCCAATTGGTATCAATCACCCCATCTAGTTTGACTTTAAATTGGTTGGTTTTAAAGGTTTCATCTGGATTCTGATAATCGTAAATATCATACTCGCCAGCTTTACCAAACGTGTTACAGGAATACTCTTCCAGACAGCCTTCCCGATAATAACCATAAGCAAAGCTTGAATAGTCATCAACTCTGGATTTACTGTGGGCTGCGACGAGTCCCAAGTTCCAGTCATCATTCAATGCATAGCTATATTTTAAACTGCTATTCAGACTATCGATCGTGACCGGTTTGCCCCAAGTCTGATAACCCAGCAATCGGTCCCATTTCACATTTTCTGGGACTTTACCATCCAGTAATTGATAACCTGGCACTGATTTTTGTTCGGAACGCTGTGCTTCAAGATCAAATTCTAATTTGGATTGCTCAGATGTTTTCCAATCTAAGGCCAATGCCGCTAGATAGCGCTCACCATCCACGTGATCGACATAAGACTCAATCTGCTCATTCACCAGATTGATGCGATATCCGAATTGCTGCTCATCACCCAAAAAACCACCGAGATCAGTTGCCACTGAAAACTGGCCGTGTTGATCGGCAGAGAATGTCAGGGCCTGGATATCTTTGGGTCGCTTGGTGACATAAT
>NZ_JBLVOM010000281.1:0-2083 GCF_053543775.1 Acinetobacter endophylla
ATTATCCGCTTCGTGATTCTGATGGTATTCCGACTTTACGCAAGACTCAGGTTAGTGACTTGCGTTCCCAAGGCTACGAGTTCGGCTTGGCGGGACAACTGAGCGACCATTTAAACTTAAGCTTTGGTTATACCCAGTTTAGCCTGAAAGATCTGATCAATGGCGGTGATGCGCGTACCTTCAATCCAACCCAGTCTTTTAATCTTTTAACTACCTATCAGGTGCCGCAACTTCCAAAACTGAAACTGGGCCTTGGTGTGCAGTGGCAAGATCAGACCTATCTAGATGTGCCTGAAGCAACCGCCAATGGAGTGATTACCCAGAAAGCTGGAATCATTGAGCAGGATGCTTATGCGCTCGTGAACTTAATGGCCAGCTATGAGCTGAATGAGCATATGACCTTGCAAGCCAATGGTAATAACCTGACCAATGAAAAATATCTGTTCAATTTCCCGAATCAGCAAGGTTTTTATGGTGCACCAGCAAATTACAGCGTTGCTGTGAAATTTAAATACTGATTTTCAAACTTAGCTTTGACGACATGTTCAGGGCTAAATCATCACTACATACACAAAAACAGGTAAAACAAATGAAAAAAATGATCGCTCTGACCCTCGGACTGTCTATGACACTTTCAGCTCAGGCGCATATGCTTTGGCTGGAACGTGGCACAAATCAGCAGACTCATGCGTTCTTTGGTGAATATAGTGAACAGCTTAAAGAAACGCAGCAAGGTGCCTTGAAGTCTTTTAATCAAGCAAAGGCCGTTCAGTCTAGAAAAAGCTTTAGTCCTCAAATGCAACAAGATCATTTGCTTTATGCGACCCAAGGCCAGACAGATGTCCAGCTCAGTCATGAATTGATCTATGGAGAATCATTGTTGAGCTATCATGCCAAATCCGGCAGACAAAACTTGAAAGCAGAGTCAGAACTAGATATTGTCCCGACTCAGATCAACAGCAATACATTTACGGTACTGTATCAGGGTAAAGCTGCTGCGGATGTTGAAGTCACAGTCTTTTCCCCGCAATTCTGGCTAAAAAAATACACTACCAACGGCCAAGGCCAGATTACGATCGCCACGCCATGGAAAGGTCAATATGTCATTGAAGTTGGCAAAGAAGCAGACAAGGCAGGAAAATTGAATCAGCAGGCCTATAAAAAACAGTATCTGGTAACGACTTTAAGTTTTGTTTATTAAGTTTTTAGATTTTCATCAGTATAGATTTATTCAAGGCCAAATATGATGTCTATTGTAGTGCAGCCACTTGCCATTCTCTATCGCTTAGGCATGACCTTTGGCATTGGCTACTTGTGCAGTTATTTAATCGCACTCGATCTGGCTTACTTTTTACAAGCTTATTTGCCTAAAGCTGAGTCTGTCTATTTGGCTGCATTTACTGCCCTGATTTTTTATGTTTGTTTTGTGATTGGAATCTTCTGTATCCAAAGTTTAAAAAAGCTTTCTATCTATAGCCTGATTCCTTTACTTATTTTATTTCTCTTCTCCCGCTTCATAGGTTAAACCATGCATAAATCTGTCCGTCAATCCATGGCATGTTTACATTCATGGCTGGGTTTAAGCTTTGGCTGGTTACTCTTTGCGATCTTTTTAACAGGCGCGGTCACCTATTACCGACATGAAATCAGTCTATGGATGCAGCCTGAATTTGCCACAATGCAAGTCAATCAGGAAACTGCCTTAAAATCTGCTTACAGCTATTTACAGCAGCATGCACCGGACGCCCAAAACTGGTATATCGTAGTCGCCAATCAAGACTCACCGGTGAATAAAGTCTACTGGCAAAAAGCGGATGGTGGCTATGAAGTCAAAACCCTGAATGCTTCGACAGGAAAAGAATTACAGCTTTCAGCCACACAAGGGGGAGATTTTTTCTATAATTTTCATTTTCAGCTCTATGGTATGCCCTACACCATCGGTCGCCTCATTGTGACGGTCGCTGCCTTTATCATGTTATTGACTCTGATTTCAGGAATCATTACCCATAAAAAAATCCTGACAGACTTTTTTACCTTAAGAGCATTTAAGGGGCAGCGCTCCTATCTGGATTTTCATAATGTC
>NZ_JBLVOM010000282.1:0-1392 GCF_053543775.1 Acinetobacter endophylla
AGGAGATTCCAAATTTAGATCTATTGAGTACAAGTGTACTTAATAACAAAATTATCACTACGCCTTTGATATATGAACAGCATATAGCTATTTATCATCAGCTTGATACCTGGAAAACGATTCAAGAAAGAATTGAAAATACTCATCACACTGTGGAGCTTTCTGTTTCTACTAGTGGTCAGAACGTTAAAGTTTATAATGATAAACGGATGGGTAAACGTAATGATATAAAATCATTGCTTTTATCATTTAGTGAAGATGGTAAAGAGTTGACACTAGCCAAGTTTAATGAAGCTTTGAACGCAAGTATTAATAAATCAGAGGGCGATATACGTTCCTATGAAGCTGGAGAGGGGGAATATATTGATTATGTGGTGGCAATCGCACATTTACGGATATGCCAATGGTTAAAGTATGAGCTAGGTTACAATTCTGGCTCTGGTAAAGCATCACTTCAGGTGGCATCGATAAAACGTTATTATCACAGCTTCGTTTCTGACTTTTTAATTTACATTTTAGAATACCAAATAAATTTGAATAATGCCATCGAAGAACAATTTGAAGAAATGTATGAGTACCTTATTTTAGAAAAATCAATGAAAGATCAGGAAAAGCAGGAAACAATCGCTGAGAAAAATGATAATAAAAAGCACGACACCTCTGGCTATTCTTTCGCGAGGTTAAAAACATTTCATCAGTATTTGGTCAACAAGCATGATGCACCAGTAGTAGCGTACTTGTATGAACATCAGAGAGACAGCGGGAAATTTTTAAAAACACGGACCATTAGTCCGCAGATGTTTGAATTAATGATGAAAATTGTGAAAAATTATCCACACATTTTAGGCATTTCAGGGAATGACATAGTTGCATTGCAATGGGTCTATCGACTCGCATTTAGACTAGGTTTGCGTATTGATGAAGTGACAGGCATCCGTCTCAATGATTTTGACTCTGCACAGCTTCGAAGTCATCTTAAAAATAATCGTTTATATTACGAAGCAAAGTCAGATCCTAAAGATACGACTTCAAATGAATCATCCAATTCAGATATTGAAAATCTGGTTTTAAAAATTCATTCCAACTCTCACCGTAATGTTAAAAACGAAAATGCAAATCGTCAGTTTGATTTATCCTATTTTTTAAATCCAAATGAATTTAAAGAGTTCTGTGATTTTTATAAAAAATATTTAGCTGCTTCTTTGAGCGAAGCGGAATTACAAGTACAGAATACATTACTCTTCACCTTTGAAAATCAACAATTATCAAAAATCACTAGGAGCTTGTTTAATCTGGTATTAGGGACAAGTGATCATTCATATACATTTCACGCATTTAGGCATAGTGCTGCATCACACTTAGCAATTTTATTGAAAGGCAGCCACCAGCTTA
>NZ_JBLVOM010000283.1:0-1285 GCF_053543775.1 Acinetobacter endophylla
GCTTTAAGCGCAGGTGCTGCCATTGTTCGTAAAGAGCTAGAAGCTTAATCAAACGTAGTCTCGTGCGAAGCAGAACAAATCATCGCAAGGTCATTTGTCCAGCTTTATGCACGAGCACGTGATATGTACATTTGAGATGAAAGAGATGATTGAAGCAACAGACTTTAGAAATGCAATGTCTTTACTCACCACAGCAGTGAATGTTATTACGACTTCGGGTGAAACAGGTATGCATGGATTTACTGCATCTGCCGTATGTAGCGTGACGGATACACCGCCAATGTTATTAGTCTGTATGAATCAATCCTCCCGTTCACATGCCCATTTTGTTGAAAATAAAGTCTTGGCTGTAAACGTACTAAGTACTCAGCATGAACAGCTTTCAAATGCTTTTGCTTCAAGTAAATTCAGCTCAGAAGATCGTTTCAAACTCGGTGATTGGAGTACTATGGAAACTGGTTCACCTATTTTGAAAGATGCCTTGGTCAGTTTTGACTGTGAGATTCAAGATATTCAGCAAGTCGGTACACACAGTGTTTTCATGTGTCGTGTTCTTAAAGTTCAACAAAGCGATCAAGAAGAAAGTCTGGTGTATTTTAACCGTGCTTATCATCAAGTGGGTCAGTTGGAACACGCTTAACTCAATGCCTTAATTCTTTTATCTTTTTAAACTGAACCGTACCGGGTTTGTCGGAGAGTCAATATTCTGAGAGACTATCCCGATGACAAAATTAAAATATACCCCTGAAATCAGAGAAAGAGCGGTTCAATTATTGATTGAATCCGAGAAAGATTATCCATCGAATTGGGCTGCGATCACAGCTATTGCTCCCTGAGCATTATACTGCGCAAGGGTTGTACTCCTGAAACACTACGTGTTTGGTATCAAAAATATTTAGATAAACAAAATCCAGTTAAAGTACAGCAGCTTTCAGACCAAGAACGTATCAAACAACTGGAACGCGAAAATAAAGAACTGCAACGTGCGAATGAAATTCTACGTAAAGCAGCCGCTTTTTTCGCCCAGGCGGAGCTCGACCGCCCACACAAATAATGGTGGATTTCATCCATAACAATAAAGACTTATATGGTGTTGATGCGATTTGTAGAATTTTACCGATCGCACCTTCAACCTATTACCGGACTCTAGATCTCTGCGAAAATCCAGAACATCGAGCAAAGCGAGATTTACATGACTTGCATCATGCTGAGGAGATTAAACGAATTTGGAAGGAAAGTTCAGGTCGGTATGGTGTACGTAAAGTCTGGCAAAAACTGAAACGTG
>NZ_JBLVOM010000284.1:0-952 GCF_053543775.1 Acinetobacter endophylla
ACTGTTAAAAAAAGATGTTATTACCTTACTTTTGTGCTCCTGAACCAATTTGTTTATATACTGCACTATAAATTTTCAAATCCTCAATCTGGAGTGACTTTGTTGCATAAAGGCTTCAGAGATAGATCTTTTCTAAGTTACTCGAATTCAAGTGACAACTTGGGTATGAGGTCGACCTAATTCCGTTAATTTATCGCCTAATAATTTAATGCAATACATTTTGGTTTTGACCAAACTTCGCCGATGATAGCCTGACCATTTTTTCCATAGTGTCCTGCCTAAACGTTTAACTGTTCGAAGTAATTCATTTCGCTCTAGCGAGCTACTCTTTGTATCTTTCCATGGTTTCGCATTTTTCTAGGTGGAATCACCGCATATGCTTACCGGTCTGCAATGACTTGACGGCATTGCTTGGTGTTATAAGCCTCGTCTGTATAAACTGAATCAATCTGTTCATCCAACGGAATTTGATCAAGTAACTCCCCAAGGATTCGTGAATCACTCACATTATTCGTTGTGAGCTGAACTGCTCGTATTTGAAGAGTTTTAGCATCTATAGTGGGTATTGGTATGTTGAATGTAGTTCGGAAATTCTGTAATCGAGCCATGGCTTTGTAATAGGGTGGCCAGTGACATCACATATTTGTAGGCATTCAAGGCAGTTTCAGCTCGTAGTCCGCTCAGCATATTTTGTGCATCGATGACCTGTGTGGCGGTGCCCATATCTTCTTTAAAAGACAATTCTTGGATGCGTAAATTTTCCTGTGCGGCTTTCAAGTTTTGTGCCAGAAGTGCATCACTTTGCTGTGCACTGAGTGCTTCGCTATAAGATTTATAAATCAGATTTTCAATTTCTTGCTGGGTGCGTGCAGTGAGTAATTCTGTAGCAGAGCGTTTGAGTTCGGCAGCCTGAATATTCTTGTTTTTATCGATCCCGGAAAACAGGTTATAG
>NZ_JBLVOM010000284.1:993-2022 GCF_053543775.1 Acinetobacter endophylla
GTGCGGCAACTCCGACAATCCAGTTTTCATTTTGATCCAGACTATATTCGCCAAAAGCAAAAACATTCGGTTTTTTTGCCGCTTGCTGGGCTTTCACATTGGCTTGAGCCAATTGGGTATGCATGAATTAGCTCTACATGCTTTACATGTGGCACTGATGAAAGGCCAAGGTACACAATATTTATGGATTGATTCAACAACTCTGCCAATTTGTAAAAATCAACGTATTTAGCGTCATAAATCATTAATCCAAATTGCATCACATGGTAGAAGCTCAATGGGCTGGTTTTATGGCTGTAAATTACGTATTGCGATGAATCAATTTGGTGAAATTGCCTGTTCTGCTTTATCGAATGGACATGTTGCTAATATAAAAATGGTTGAGCAATTGGTTGCTGGTATAGAAGCAAAACTTTACGGGGATCGAGGTTACATCAGCCAAGAATTAAAAATTAGATTGAAAGATCAAGGTATTGATTTAATTACTTATCATCGGAAGAATATGCAGGCTATTCAACTCTGTGCATCAGATAAATATCACTTAAGACAACGCAATAAAATAGAAATATTATTCGGCTTATTGAAGGGGCAATACAATTTAGTGACGAGTAAAGCACGTAGACTTCATGGATTTCTGCGTGGAATTTACGCCTCACTATGTGGATATCAATTAACCCATCGAAATAAGCCAACAATTCAAATTAAGGACTCATCGGCTTAAGCAGGATTCGGGTTAAATAAGCTTTCAAAAATAGCTTGACACACTAAAGCTATTTTAAGCAGGCAATGAATATGAAAGAAAACGCTAAAGAAAAATAAAAAAAACAGCGTATGATTTACTCAATGGAATTTTAGATGATGCAGACAAGATGATCCGTAATGATTGGTCACGTGCCGAAATACAAGAAATTTATGACTTGCCTTTAATGGATTTACTGTTTCAGGCACAGCAAATTCATCGCCAAAACTTTGAACCGAATACTGTTCAGGTCAGTACTCTGCTTTCAATTAAAACGGGCCGTTGTCCGG
>NZ_JBLVOM010000285.1:0-3562 GCF_053543775.1 Acinetobacter endophylla
TCACTGGCTTATCGATGGCAATGGGGGCATTCCTTGCAGGGGTATTACTCTCCGAATCCACTTTTCGCCATCAGATTGAAGCAGATATTGAACCGTTTCGTGGCATATTGCTCGGATTATTTTTTCTAGGTGTAGGCATGCCACTAGACCTTAACGTCGTAAAAAATAACTGGGTGTTAATCTTAAGTGCTGTACTTCTGCTGATGTTTGTCAAAGCATCCATGATTTACCTAATTGCACGCATGACCAAAAGTTCACACTCCGAAGCACTCGATCGCGCATTACTGATGGCTCAAGGGGGTGAGTTTGCTTTTGTACTCTTTGCTGCCGCCATGAGTGCTCAAGTCATTAGTGCTGTTGAACGCTCAAACCTGACTGCGATTGTAGTCTTGTCAATGATTTTGACCCCGATTATTGGCTTTCTATTTAAACGTTTTACCCAAACTACAGAACAAACTTCTTTAGAAAATATCCGTATTGCCGAAGGACTTTCTGGAAAAGTATTGATGATTGGTTTCGGTCGTTTTGGACAAGTCTCCAGTCAATTACTGCTTGCTCGAGGCATTGATGTGACCATCATTGATAATGATATCGACATGATTCAAAACGCTGAAAGATTTGGATTTAAAATTTACTATGGCGATGGTTCTCGTTTAGATATTTTACATGCCTCGGGAGCAGATACGGCTGAAGCAATTGTTGTTTGCGTAGACCACAAAGAAACGACGAATAAGATTGTAGAGTTGGTGCAACATGAATTTCCTTTAACCAAGTTACTGGTTCGCTCTTATGACCGTGAGCATGCGCTGCATTTAGCAAAACAAAATGTGGATTATATGATTCGAGAAACCTTCGAGTCGGCAATGCTATTTGGCGGTGCGATTTTAGAAGAATTGGGTGTTGACCAGAGTGATGTTGAAGAAATTAGCCAAGAAATCCGAGAACGAGACAAAGAACGTTTTGAAACCGAAGTTGCAGCAGATGATGTCTATGCGGGTATCGGCTTGCAATACACAGGACCGCGTCCGACTGCACCTTTAATTACACCAAAGCACACAGGACAAATTCTGAATGAAGATGACACTCAGCAATAATTTCACGTATTAAACCCAAATAAAAAAGAGGTCTGTGTAGATCTCTTTTTCGGTAAGCATCCGCTGAACCCCACTTTTCTTATTTTCTCAATATCCCAAACCAAACTAAAATTTCTCAAACAAGTTCATCACGTCATTTTCCGTCAGTTTCGCTTCGCCCTCATGATCGGTACTTAGAATAGACTGTGCCAGTTCTGCTTTATTTTGCTGTAAGGCAAGAATTTTTTCTTCTATGCTTTTATTGGTAATCAGCTTGTACACAAATACCGGCTTATCCTGTCCAATCCGCCATGCACGATCTGAAGCTTGATCTTCAGCAGCAGGGTTCCACCATGGATCATAGTGAATGACCGTATCTGCGGCAGTTAGATTCAGACCGACCCCTCCTGCTTTCAGACTGATTAAAAATACCGGCACTTGTCCAGACTGAAATGCTGTAATGACTTCATCTCGCTTTTTGGTCTTTCCAGTCAGCTTCACATAGCCAATTTCTGCGTGATGGAGCTGTTGTTCAATCAGTTCCAGCATTGAGGTAAACTGAGAGAAAATAAGAATTTTTCGTCCCTCTTCCACCATTGGAACAACCATATCCATCAACTGTTCAAGTTTGGCAGAATGCGCCTGCCCGGTTTTAACTGAATCCAGTTTCAGCAAGCTAGGATGACAACAGACCTGACGCAGCTTCAGCAAGGCATCTAAAATTTGGATTTGACTACGCTTAAAGCCTTTTTCTGCCACAATTTTCTGAATATTTGCCTGCATCGTGGCGCGAACAGCCTCGTATAGCTTGGATTGCTGGTCATTCATATCAATATTGACTTCAATCGTGGTTTTTTCTGGCAACTCTTTGGCTACGTCAGTTTTCAAGCGACGTAAAATGAAGGGCTTAATCCGGTTGACCAACTTTTGCCTTAACTGCTGATCACCGCGTTTTTCAATCGGATGACGGTACTTTTTATTAAAGATTTCTTGTGAATATAAAAATCCTGGCATTAGAAAGTAAAATAGTGCCCACAGCTCACCCAAATGATTTTCCATCGGGGTACCTGTTAGACACAAACGATGTCGTGCTTTTAATTGCCGTACTACCTGTGCAGCTTTGGCACGCGGATTTTTGATATTCTGCGCCTCATCCAAAATGAGTTGATGATATTCATATTGCTTTAATTGTTCTTCATCTCTCGCTAGAAGCGGATAGGTGGTTAACACAATATCATAGTGCGGAATCTGCTCAAAATTCTGATGGCGGTCGGGCCCCTGTAGCAGCAATACCTTGAGCTCAGGGGTAAATTTCTCCGCTTCTTTGAACCAGTTATGCATCAGCGATGTGGGTGCAACAATTAAGGCGGGACTGTCCTGCAAATATCCAGCCTGCTTTTCCATGAGTAAATGGGCTAAAGTTTGTGCTGTTTTCCCCAAGCCCATATCATCTGCCAGAATCCCGCCATGCTGGGTTTCCCTTAAAAACTGTAACCAGCCTAAGCCCTGCTGCTGGTATGGACGCAACTCCCCCTGAAAACCTTGTGGTGTCGGCAGTTGTTGCTGATAGCCTTGTTTGAATTTCTGTACAAATTGCTGCAGGCGATCACTGACCTGCCATGTCATCCCAAGATTATGCTGCAATTCTAATAATTGACTCGCATCATAGCGATCAATACTGCGCTCTTCTTGCTGTAAAATGCTCTGCAGATGTAACAATACCGGCTTAATATCCCTAGCGGATAGAGCCAAATCAGGTTGATCAACTGCAGTTTTCACGGTGAAAATTTGACTGTCATGCAGATGACTAAAAATCCGTGGATCAAGTAAATCAGGATTTACTCGCACCAAAGCTACGAGCGCATCAAGCAAATTATAAGAATTACCTGCACTGTCTTGAACCGTCGCCCCGATATTGAACCAGTCCTGCTGACCTTCAGATTCAGTGATAGAAATATTTAAATTTTCGACATATTGCAGGTTAAAGGGGCTGTTTTCCAGATGCTCTATCTGCCAGCCCATCAACTCAATTTGATTGATGGGCATGAGCTGTTTGATCCAGTCTCCATAGAAAGCAAAAACCATAGAATCAAGACGTTGTTTATCCAGTTTTAATTGCTGGTCATAACTAAGATCTTTCACCCACTTCAGTGATTCGACCAATAGCTGTAAACGCTGGATTGACTGTTGTTCCTGAACTAAGTCCCGAAGCTGTCGCACCATTTTGCCATGCTGTTCACCAATAAAACTGTCACCTGATGTACCTGCTTTAATTCGCCCACCTGCATAGGAGAATTCAATTTCAGCACAAACAGACTCTTCCCATTTCCAATCAAATTTATCTAAAACACCGAAGCGTAAAATTGGCTGGGGACTACCCTCAAAGACATCAATATGCTGAATAAACTCGGGTTGAGGCAGATTTTTCACATCTGAATATTGATGAGTCAGTTTCTCAAACTCTGGCAAGAGCTTAGCTGGAAGATCAG
>NZ_JBLVOM010000286.1:0-1022 GCF_053543775.1 Acinetobacter endophylla
TCACATGAATATCGGGATTCTTCCTGCGCTCAGTAATGCTAAAACCATGATCATTGCTGACAAACTAGTACATGCCAGTATTATCGACGGGATTCGTTTATCTAAAGCTGGCTATGTGCGTTACCGCCATAATGACCTGCAGCATTTGACTCAGTTTTTAGAAAAATATCAGTCAGATGAATCTATCCAGCGCATCATTGTGGTAACTGAATCAATTTTCAGTATGGATGGGGATGAAACAGATTTAGCTGCTTTGGTGGCATTAAAACAGCAGTTTGCAAAAGTCATGCTCTATGTCGATGAGGCACATGCAATTGGTGTGCGCGGTGAACGTGGATTGGGCTGCGCAGAACAGTATCAAGTATTGGATCAGATTGATTTCCTGGTCGGTACCTTTGGCAAGGCTTTGGCTTCAGTTGGTGGTTATCTGGTCTGTGCGCCAGTGATTCGTGACTATCTGATTAATAGCATGCGACCTTTAATTTTTAGTACCGCCCAGCCGCCACTATGTATGGCCTGGACTAGATTTATTTTTCAGAAGGTACAGCAGCTTCAGGCGGGACGAGTACATTTGGCAGCATTGGCTGTACGCTGTCAGCAGGGCATTCAAGACTTGGGATATCACTGTCCGTCAACCTCGCAAATTGTGCCGGTACTGATTGGTGAGGCAAAACGCACCATTCAGGCGGCTGAAATTATGCAACAGCAGGGATTTTATGTGCTACCAGTACGTCCGCCAACGGTTCCTGCCAACACCTCCAGACTCAGAATCTGCCTGAATCAGAACATTTCTGCGGATGAGCTGGACGCATGTCTGCAGGTGCTGAGGAATTTGCCGCGATGAACAGCAAACAGATTGCCCAGCGTTTTGCTCAGGCAAATCTCAGTTATGAGCAGCATGCGCTGGTACAAAGTGCCGTAGCGGCAGAGTTGATGCAGTTCATGCAGCAGCATGTAGCACAACCACATTTGCAACGGGTATTGGAAATTGGCTGCGGTTCAGGGTTTTTTACCCGGCTTTT
>NZ_JBLVOM010000287.1:0-3694 GCF_053543775.1 Acinetobacter endophylla
AGCGTCCATAAACCATAAGCCGATTCCGCATGATTCATGATGGATCTCCTGATAAGAGCTATTTTTTGTTATCAGATATATCGGATTTTTTTTGCTACGAGTGGTTATGCCCATGACCACCATGCATAAAAATATGCATCAGTGGACACGCTAAAAGGAATAAATAAGGCAAAGCACCGATAACGTGGGCTAAATGTTCCGTTAATAGAAAATAAGCTGCGATACCACCCAGCACGATTAGACCAATGGCATAACGTGTAGACCAGAAGTTAGGTACTGAATTATTTTCTTGGTGTTGGTGATTCATGGTGCTTTCCCCTAATTCATGGGTAACTATTTAGTTGCTGACGGAGGCATACAGTCCATCATCATCTGCATCATGGATTGCATCATGTCCATACGTTTTTCCATCATCTGCTGACGGTCAGCCATATTTGCATTCATGCTTTGGCTGCCCATCTGTTTCATCATACTCATACCTCCTTGCATGAGTTTCATGTGCTCAGCCATAAGTTTTTGACGTTCTTGAGGGTTTTTTGCAGCCATCATCTTTGCATGCATGGCTTGCATTGCTTTCATGTGCTGGTCCATTGCAGCCATTTTATCTGTAGCAGTGGTGCTGGTAACTGTTTGCTTAATTGTTACTGCAGATGGTGCTGTTTTTTCAGGGTGGTGATCTTTGTGTTCATCGGATTGCTGTGCAAATGTATTCAATGACGCGGCTGCGATACATAAGCCCAAAAAAATGTTTTTGAATTTCATCATAATTTTTTCCTTTAAATAATTTGGAAGTAAAAGCTATGTTTTAGTACTGAACAGAGTCTAGGAATTTGACTACTAAACTGATGAAATTTTTGGTTATTCTCTGTCTCTCTTAAAAATTTTAGCACTATTAATTAATTATTTTTAAAAATGACAAAAATGTAATTTTGAGATCTTCTCGAAATATATAGTCTATGCTGAGATGACAAAAATTTTATTTAATATTAATCTTTTAAAACTATTAAAGTTGTTATGATTTTATGTGCTTAAAAAAATAAAAATGAAATGATTAGATGACTCCAAGGCTAGTTAGAGACACATTCTTGATGTAATTTACACTGTTATTCCTTTAAAGAAAAAATACAGTTGATCAAAATAGTTTTTTATAGAAAAAAGGGTGGATAATTTAATTATTAAACTTATTGGTATATTTATTAGATAGAAGGTAAAGAAGATTATTTTTAATATTAGGGTTTATAATCCAAATTTCAGAGTAAGGAATCTACTACTTATATAATAGAGATTCCATCTCCAAAACAGTACTACTGTATGAATGAGTTGTATTCAATGCAGGGAAGAATGTAGATCCTTAATACTAACGAAAAATTATTTTACTGAATTTTCATGTAAAGACTCATTTAATTGATCAATCACTGTCGTCCATTCACCATCAGAGTGTAGTTTTTCTTCTAAAAAATGACGTTGAGCATCAGTCCA
The DNA here is from genome assembly GCF_053543775.1 of Acinetobacter endophylla. NCBI lineage: Bacteria > Pseudomonadati > Pseudomonadota > Gammaproteobacteria > Moraxellales > Moraxellaceae > Acinetobacter > Acinetobacter endophylla. Next base: position 1,480 of record NZ_JBLVOM010000287.1, read on the forward strand.
AAAAATTGCTTGTGTTAAAAAAACATCTCTAGCTAGCTGATGGCTCTCTATGAATTTTGCAATTGCTTCTTCAGTAGAAGCTAAACCAAGCTGTTCAAATAATTTGGTCATTCTTGGACGTGTTTGAGTCATGTGCTTAGCCCATAAATTTATATTAGATCAAATTAAACATAACATGTTTATATTTAAACTAAAATATAAAAAATTAAATAGCTACTATTTTCTTAGACAAAATGATTACTACATTTCATAAATCAACCACCTACATAATTTGTTTGTTAAATGATCATTATTTTTCAATAAGATTATTTTAATAGTTAAAGATTTTAAATTTTAAAAATGACAAAAATGTAATTTTGAAGTCATCGCTCTGTTTGTGTCTCTCACTAATAATTGAAATATAAGAGGAGATGATGTGGTCTCATTAAATATAGATTTTATAAAGTCATCTCTAATGAACTAACGAATCAAGAGGAAACGTAAATGAAATTATTTCAAAATAAAATGACTGCTCTACGTCATGTTGTAGTAGCTGCAACGATGATTGTGGCTACTACAACTACGTTCGCTCATGTGAGTTTAGTGAGTGCGATTCCTGCGGAAAATGCATCTGTCCTTAGTCAACCAAAGAACTTGACCCTTAACTTTGGTGCAGAGGTTATGTTGATGAATATTAAGTTACTGGATGCTCAGCGAAGAGATGTTCCTTTAAAATATGAAGTTACTCATGACTTAAAGAAATCCTTTGATGTCGCTCTTCCGAAACTGAAAAAAGGTAAATATACCGTTGTCTGGACAACAATGGGGAAAGATGGCCACAACATGAATGGTGAATATAGTTTCACTATCAAATCAACTAAATAAGAATTGATTACCTTTCAACATGTCAGTGAGGTGCTGGCATGTTGTTCTAGAATGGACAAAAATAATGATTTCTGAATATTGGATGTGGGCCACTTGGTTAACTAAGGTTATTTTATATTTAAGTTTAGCTTTTGTCGTTGGTGGAGCCTTTTGCTATTTTTTACTTAGACAATATCTTGAACTAAAAGAATCGATTCTTAAATATATTACAATTGGCGCTGGATTAGGCCTAATTTCCAGTACCTTGGGATTTTTTATTCTGATTGGTAGTTTTGCCAATACTGGTATTACAGGGATGGTGGACCCCACGTATATTAATATATTGGTTAATACTCCGACGGGGTATATATACGTTCTTCGTTCTATTAGTTTTGCTCTTTTACTTCTTCTCATGGTGGTTAAAGTTAACAGGAACAAAGGTCAGTTTTCTATAATTGAAAGTTCAATATTTTGTATTTTACTTATCCCGATTATTTTTAGTTTTTCCCAGCTCGGACATGTCGCTAATTTAACCTTACTTGCTCAAATTTTATTATCAATCCATATTCTAGTTATGTCTTTATGGATGGGGTCTTTATATCCGTTATGGAAAACCAGCCGGGAAATAAGTGGTTTACCTTTAAAAGATCGCATGCATGTATTTGGACGTATTGCTGCTTTCATTGTTGGGATATTAATCGCCTGTGGCGCTAGTGTAGCTCTTCTTTTAATTAAAGATTTTAATACCTTAATCAATACTGCATATGGCTATGGTTTCATGGTTAAAATGTTTTTTGTTATAGGTATTCTACTTTTAGCTGCCTTCAACAAATGGTATTTCACCCCGCGTCTTCAACATCCTAAATTCGCTAAACACCTTAGTCATGCCATTTTATTTGAGATGTTATTAGGTCTATCAATTCTATTAACAACAGGCTATATAACCACTGTCGTGGGTATTGAATAAGAGAATTTCAAAATAAGGGAATTGAGGAAATTTAACATTACTGCATTTATCTTTTGTAGCTGAGCAATAAAGTTTCTACTGGACTGTCAACTTACGACAATCAGAACAGTAAAATCGCATCATGAGGCATTATACATAAAGGTAGTCACCGGTTTTTAGCTTATCTTCAACCCATAACGGTCTCATCTATTCAGTTCACTACCATTGATTGAAACAACTAATCTTATAAATTTCAGAGTGATCGTAGATGACAAAAATGTCATTTTAAAGTCACATTAATGTTGGTTAAGTACTTTTACTGTAGTCATTAGAACACTCTTCTTTGGAATACTCTGAAGAAAACTGTAAGGTTGTAAACAGACCAAGTTACAGCGAGTCACTGATTCAGAAAAAGGCTGGTTGTAT
>NZ_JBLVOM010000288.1:0-20614 GCF_053543775.1 Acinetobacter endophylla
AAAGCCACCTGCAGCACCTTGACCACCGAAGCCCGCACCTTGTGGACCAGCAGGCGCGCCAGCAGGACGTGGATTACGTGCAGGTACTACAGTTGAAATTGCATGCTTATAAACCATTTGGCTTACTGTATTTTTTAATAAAACCACGTATTGGTCAAAAGATTCGATATGACCTTGTAATTTAATACCGTTTACCAGGAAGATAGATACTGGGATACGTTCCTTACGGAGAGAATTCAAGAATGGATCTTGTAAAGTTTGACCTTTAGACATGTTATAACTCCAAAAAAATTAAAAATCAGCGCAAAAACTATCTCTATTTTTCAATTAAAAATTATAAAAAAGATAGTCCCTAAATTTTGCTTTATCCGTGACAGTTTCGCAAGTCTTCTTGAGCCTGCTGTAGCGTAAAATATGTTGTAAATTTATGCTTTTCTTGCAAAGACCTTAACCACGTATATTGACGTTTTGCAAGTTGTCGTGTCGCAAATAAAGCTTTATCCTCCATTTCCCGTTGCTTTTCCTTGGTTTTATCAGCATTTTTTAAGAATTCCATAGCCTGACGATAACCCACTGAACGCATGGAAGGTAAATTTTCATTAAAATCGTATTTTTCAATTAAATTCACAACTTCATTTAAAAAACCGCTTTTCCACATAATTTCCAGACGTTGTTCAATACGCCCATGCAATTCTAACCGATCTGGCATCAGTGCATAATTATGGAAACTGTAACGATATGGTAAGTTTTTAGGTTGTTCTGCCTGTAGTTTTGTAATCGGCTCACCAGTCAATTTAAAAACTTCCAAGGCTCGAATAATGCGCTGCTTGTCGCTAACCTTGAATTTTTCACCGGCAATCGGATCGACTGCACATAATTCTGCATAAACCGCTTCCCAGCCCTCCTGCTCACCCTTGGCTTCAATCTCTGCCCGGATAGCATAGTCTGCACTTGGTAGGTTATCTGACAAACCTTCAAGCAAGGCCTTAAAATACAGCATGGTTCCGCCAACCAGAATCGGGGTTTTACCACGCACATGAATATCATCAATCAGGCGGCAAGCATCTTCGACAAAGTTGGCTGCAGAATACACTTCAAGTGGACTAATAATATCAATCAGATGATGCGGATAGCGCGCCAGTTCCTCTTTGGAGGGCTTGGCTGTACCAATGTCCATTTCCCGATAAACCAGTGCAGAATCGACCGAAATCAGCTCAAATCCCCCTTGCTCATACAGTTCACATGCCAAAGCGGTTTTACCACTTGCAGTTGGCCCCATTAAATTGATGACCGGCAATTGATTGGACATGTAAAACTACTCTCCTCGAGCAAAAAGTTTATCTAGTTGAGCCAATGGAAAGGCGCGCCAAGTCGGACGACCATGATTACATTGACTGGCAAATTCGGTTTGTTCCATCTGCCGTAATAAAGCATTCATTTCAGACAAACTTAGGATACGATGCGCTCGCACTGCACCATGACAGGCCATTCCCGCCAAAATTTGGTCACGCTTCTGCAATAGGCTTTGTGCTTGATCCCCCGGATCTAAATCATTCAATAATTCAGGAATCAGGGCATCGAAATCGGCCTTGTGTAGAATAGCCGGTACACCACGTACGATAACTTGCTCATCACCATACTGATCGATTTCCAGCCCCAAACGTGCCAACTGCTCTTTCAGCTCTTCGACACGCATGGCCTGCATCCGGCTAATATTCACGACTTTTGGAATGAGCAATTGCTGTGATGTCCAGAATTCAGGTTTATCCCAAGCCGATTTCATTTGCTGCAAGACAATACGCTCATGCGCCGCATGCATATCCACAATAATCAGACCTTCGGTATTTTGCGCCAGAATATAAATGCCATGTAACTGGGCAATAGCAATGCCCAATGGATGCTCATCCACTTTAGTGTTTACATGTGTCTGAAAAGACTGCTCAGGGCTGAATATTTCGGTTTCCGAACTTTCTCTGAGCGGTGCTAAATAACTTTGCAAGGCATTATTCAGCTGCTGTGAACCAGAATAAGATTTACGGTAATCTTGGGAATAATGCACTGTTTGTGGACCTGAAGATGCAAAATCGGTCAGCACATCTGAAGTTTCATTTTCACTTAAGGCAGATGTCGTTCTCACCACCTGTGGCTGAGAATGCGCAGTCTGATGCAGGCTGAACTGTTCCTGATAACGCGGTTGCGGGGCTGTCAAGCCAGGCTGCTCATCCTGTTTCATTGCCTCGGCTAAATCTGCAGTTGCGGTCTGGAATTGTGCCAACGTTTCTTTGGCATAATGCCGTACGAACTCATGTACTTCACGTTGATTCAGGAAGCGAATTTCATGCTTGGTCGGATGGACGTTTACATCCACATTTTCTGGATCAACTTCTAAAAACAGTAAATAAGCCGCATGCTGATGCCCATGCAGGATGCCGTCATAGGCCATCCGTAAGGCATGGGAAATGGTTTTGTCTTTGACAATCCGGCCATTTACATAGACATACTGCAAATCAGCCTGTGCACGTGCATCTGAAGGATGGCCAAGCCAGCCAGACAAACGCATGTTGATACTGTCTGCATCCATCCAGTAGGCATTTTCAGTAAACTGGCGGCCAAGCAATTGCTGTACCCGCTGAAAACGCAAAGCGCCGCTATCCGCCACGGGTAAATTCAGTTTGATGCTTTCATTATGTTCTAGCACAAAACGGATATCAAAATGTGTCAGTGCCATACGGCGCACAATTTCTTCGATATGACCAAATTCAGTGCCCGGTTTTTTCAGGAATTTACGCCGTGCAGGCACATTAAAAAACAAATCCTGAACCCGAATATGCGTCCCTTTTGAGGCCGCAACAGCCTGAATTTCCTGATGATCAAAAGCCGTGCCATTGACTTCGACCTGATAACCGATGCCCTCGTCACTTTGACTGCTGATCATGGTCAGGCGTGAAACCGCTGCAATCGATGCCAATGCTTCACCACGAAAGCCCAGACTGCTAATCGCATACAGCTCATCAGCACTCTGGATTTTGCTGGTGGCATGACGCATCACGGCCAGCGGTAAATCCTCATGATGAATTCCGCGTCCATTGTCGATGATTTCAATTAAAGTACTGCCGCCCTGTTCGACCCGAATGATCAGCTCTGTCGCCCCCGCATCAATCGAGTTTTCCAGTAACTCCTTGACCACAGAAGCCGGACGTTCAATCACCTCACCTGCGGCAATCTGGTTGGCAAGTGCAGGATCAAGGGCACGAATACGGCGCAGACTTAAATCATTCGACATGTGAAAATTGACGCTCCAGAGCCTCTCGTAAAGCAAGATTCGATGAAATCAGGCTTGCAGTACGGGTAAGTTCATCTTCAGATTTTAAAATTTCAATAATCAGGTCAGCTTGCGGAATTTCATCACCACCTTTAGATGGCCATTCAAATAAAAATAGCGCATTCGGTGTTTCCAGGTAATCCCGGATGCCCATCAGTTCCAGTTCATACGGATCATTCAGACGATACAAGTCAAAATGAAAAATATCCTGACCATTAATTTGATAGGGTTCGACCAGTGTATAAGTTGGACTTTTCACTGAACCTTTATGACCCAGCTGTTGCAAATAATAACGTGTTAACGTCGTTTTTCCTGCCCCTAGGTCACCAATCAGATACACGACCCCCGCAGGGAAATTCTCCGCCAGAACCTTGGCTAGTTTTTGGGTATCGTCTTCATGATTTAAAGTGACATTAAATGAATAAGGCATATTACTCACGACATGATGCAAAAGAATAAATATGATAGCATCGCCACGCTTTAAAAGCCTATTCACCTGTGTGAGAAACTGTATTTTTTCACAGCATCTGTTCCTTAAGAGGTTAATCTGCCTGCCATGCAACCGACTGTTGAATTTAACCCACCCATGCTCAATGGGGTCAGTGCCAGTAAAGTGTTTTTGCCAACCAGTCCGGATGCGCCCCTGACAGTTTTTGCTTATTTATGCACGCAATTTGCGCATATCGCAGCAGATGAATGGCAATCTCGTTTCGCCGAGGGTTTAGTCTATGATGCCCAAGGCAACAGATTAAGCACAGAAAGTCCATTTCAGGCCAATAGCCATTGTTTCTATTATCGCTTTTTGGCACATGAAGTGCATGTGCCTTTTCAACATCAGATTTTATTTGAAAATGAGTATTTCATGGTGGTCGATAAACCGCATTTTTTGACTATGAGTCCGACCGGACAATATGTGCAGGAAACGCTATTGGTTCGGCTTAAAAAACAAACCGGCAATGAGCATTTAACGCCCATTCACCGGCTGGATCGTGAAACGGCAGGTGTGGTCCTGATTTCCAAATGTGTGGAATCACGTGGCCTGTATCAACAATTATTTGCTACACGGCAGGTGCAAAAAACCTATCATGCGATTGCGGCCTATCAACCTGATTTAAAATTTCCATTGATCACGCGATTAAGAATGGAAAAGGGACAGCCCTTTTATACCATGCACGTGCTAGACGGAACGCCGAATAGCGAGACGGCGATCGACCTGCTGGAACATAATACAGAATGGGCCAAATATGAGCTAAAACCACATACTGGCAAGCAGCATCAATTACGGGTGCACTTGAATCATCTGGGTATTCCGATTCAGCACGATCCCTTTTACCCCCAAGTAGTGCACAAGGCGGAAGATGATTTTTCTGCACCTTTAAGTTTATTGGCCAAACATATTCAATTTGTTGATCCGATCACGCAGAAAAGCATGAATTTCAGCTCGCAACTTGAATTGACACTGTAAATCACTTGTCATTACAGATTATTTTCTAAAATCGGTCGCTTTAAGATTGAATTTCAAACGTAATTGATTAGAATAAAGGCGAAAAGTTAAGTAATTTAAAGCTTTAAAAATATTATGAGAAAAACTGAAGTTTATCAAATTCGCTTGGACTCGCAAGAGAAGAAACAAGCCTTTGCGGTATTTAAGCAATTGGGGATTACGCCAGCTCAGGCCGTGCGTCTTTTTTTCAAGCAAGTGGTGATTACCAAATCGATCCCCTTCTCGATTGAAAACCAGAATATCAACCTAGAACAACTGATTCGCCTGCGCAAGCTAAAACAAAATGAAGCGAAAACCGAGCAAAATGTGCTTTCCAGTTCTGCCCTGAATCTGCTGGATGATCAGGATATCCAGTTGGATGATGATCATCTTGATTTATTTGAAGAACTGAATGCCATTTTGGGTGAAAGCGACAAAATTTAACATTGTTGCATTTCCGAACAATTTCTAAAGCCTGCCACTCCCAAACTTCGCTATGCTTGATGCTGATAATCAATAAAAAATTAGCTGGAGTATGCAATGCTCGTACGACGCGCCCAGTCAGCAGACCTGAATCAGCTGGCGGTATTATTTGATGAATATCGACAGTTTTATGGTACGTCTTCCAATCCTGAACTCTCTTACCAATTTTTAAAACAGCGTTTTGAAGATGGGCAAACCGTCATTTTCATTAATACCAAAGATGATACTTTTACCGGCTTTATTATCCTGTATCTGGGTTTTTCTTCAGTGGCCTGCTCGACCTATTATATTCTGGATGATGTCTATATCACCCCGGTTTTTCGGCGTCAGGGCGCAGCCAAACAACTGATTGATACCGCGATTTTATTTGCCAAACATGAACAGGCCTTAAGAATCACCCTGGAAACCCAAAAAAATAATTATCAATCGCATAAATTGTATGAATCTATGGGATTTATCAAGGATGATGAATTTCAGACTTATCACTGTTTCCTGAAGTAAGTCCTAATCTTTTCATCACATTTCAAGCGAATAAAAAATTTATTATTCTGAGCGGAATTTGGCCTGCGCCACCTGTTCTGCATTTAAATACAACCATTCTCCTTCAGCCAGTTCAGGCAAGGCCAAAGCACCAATCTGTGCACGATGTAGCTGTTCAACTTTATTACCTACTGCAGCCAGCATACGCTTCACCTGATGATAGACGCCTTGATGAATGGTCATTTGCAGACGATTTTCAGCCAATCGTGTCACTTCGGTAGCTGAAAAAATGCCTTTTTCATTTCTTAATTCAACACCTTGTTCTAGTTGCTGAATCTGTTCATCCGTGACGGCATCCGCAGTTTGCATCTGATAAACTTTGGCGACATGCTTTTTCGGATGGGTGAGCGCTTGCAGAAACTGTCCATCATCGGTCAGCAATAATAGTCCGGTGGTATCCTGATCCAGACGGCCTACACACTGAATCCCCCGATTCAGCAAAATGTCATCAAACAGGTCAAACACACTAAAATGATGCGTCGCCTGATGCGAACACTCGTAGCCTTGTGGTTTGTTTAAGGCGATATAAACTTTTTCCCGATAGGTATGACTTTTCCCATAAACCTCGAAATTTAAGTGATTTAAATCCAGGTTATATTTAGGATTGTCAACCACTTCATCTTGAATTGAAACAGCACCATTTTTAATCAGTTGCTGACAATGCTTGCGGGAGCCGAAACCTTGTGACTGCAACATTTTTTCCAATAGCATCTGTTTATACCTGTATCGAGTGAAGACCTGTGCATTCTATCCTGAAACAGTCCTGAATTTGATTTCTTCCGCTGTTTTCTAGGTATGATGCGTTGAAAAGCTCTACAATAGCTTTATTTTTCACTCTATCTCTCCCCCTTATGTCGCAACTTGATTTGAATCTGATTGTTCTTTTGGTTTTACTGGCTTGCGGTATTTTCAGTCACAATAGCGCCGTCACCATTGCTGCAGCGGTATTAATTGTTTTAAAAATCACGCCACTCAGCAGTTTATTGCCTTATGTACAGGCCCACGGTTTAAATATCGGCATTATTATTCTGACCATTGGTGTTCTGACACCAATTGCCAGTGGCAAAATTTCAGGGGAAAGTATTCTCAAATCTTTCCTGAGCTGGAAGTCTTTGCTGGCAATCGCGATTGGGGTCTTTGTCGCTTGGCTGGGAGGACGTGGAGTGAAGCTGATGTCCAATCAGCCAGATGTAGTGGCCGGACTGTTATTAGGCACAGTAGCAGGTGTAGCAGTATTACGCGGTGTTCCAGTCGGTCCTTTAATTGCGGCTGGGATTTTATCCTTATTGATTAGTACACAATAATGTTCAAATCATCAGCGCCCTTCACCAGTATGCAAAGATTTCTCAAAAATAATCATATAACGGGAAATATGCAGATCGCCCGATGATTATCTTGCGCTAATCTCTAACGCAGTACGTCAGGCTTGCTCAGAAGATACTATCAAATCAACGGAATATTTATTAATTCGATCTTTCAAAATTCAAGCAAAGGAAAGTGAATGATTTTTAAAAGCGGTGACCTGATAAAAATCAGAAATTCAATAAATGACACCTACCAGTCTAATCTTTCAAAGCATAGACCAAACTTTCTACCATCTGACCATTTTCCAAATATACTTTAACCGGAATACGTTGATATTCATCGCCTTCAAATACATCCAGCTCATTCCAATATTTAGGGAGATTCTCGGATATGAATACATAACCGGTAACAGTCTCTCCCGAATCACTGAGCTGAATACCCGGACTGCCCAGCTCAGCACCCCAACCGCGCTGCTGCAAATGCCCACGAATATAACCGGCTTTCCAGCTTCCCCCAATCCGTTCCATCACATGGGCATTGGGTTGCTGCGGACGAAGCGTGCCGTATACGAATAAACTGTGCATCTTAAGAACTCTTAAACATCATTTTGATGATTACTCTACAAATAGTAGTGCTAGACGCACCTGATCATAAGCCATTTTAGGCGTGGTCAATTCCACAATCGGACGCAACTTAATAGAACCGTCATCATTAAAATGCTCCGAGTTTTGACGCTTGGTCAGGCGTTTATAAATCTTGCGAACCTGCTCCACCACTTCCTCACCCGGATGTGCCAGCGAGATATCCAGCCCCTGCTCTTTATGCAAACGCCCCAAATGATTGATGATGGTTGCCGGGGTCAAACCACGTTCAGTCGCGATATCGGCAATTTCATAACCTTCTTCAAACAGTTCACGCGTTTCGTCTAGCGTTGCAGCGGCATAGCTTTGCTTACCCCCATTCTTGGAAATTTTCTTCTCATTGCGCTGGATTTCAACTTCATTCAAAGTCCCGCCACAATGTCGGATAAAGGCCTTATGCTGTGCCGTCAAATCGACATTTTCAAAATTCGCTTCGGCTTCATCAGAAAGTTCTTGAAAACGGCGATCGGCTTTAATTGCCAGACTATCGAGTTCCAAAGCCTGCTCATTAAAACCTTTTAATCGTAGGCCATTTAAGCTTTTCAAACGGGACAACGCGACATAGCCCTGTCCTTTTTCAAAAGTATGGCTCAGGTCAATCTCGGCAGCTTCCAGGGTCATGCCTTGTGATTTATGAATGGTAATCGCCCAGGCCAGACGCAATGGAATCTGCTGGAAACTGGCAATGGTTTTACCGGCCTCATTGTCTACCGACCAGGTTTCAGGCTCAACCACCAGTGTCGTGCCATCGGTCAGTTTGACTTTAGGCAGCACACCATATTCATCATCTTCTTCAAAACTGATCACTTCGCCCAAACTGCCGTTGATATAACCCATATCAAAGTTGTTTTTCACAAACATGACTTTGGCATGTTTTTTCAGGGTTAAGGCTTCAGGCGCTCGCACTGACGATTTTAAAGTCTCGATCAGCTTTTCATTGCCATCACACTGCGCATCAAACTGGCGTGGATCATTGTCAATTTCATTCAGATGTTTAAAGTTAATACTGTCCACATCCATATTATGCGTATACAGGCGCGTATAGGTATCGCCGATTTCTTGATGTCGCGTGGCCTGTAAAGCAGTGCGGTGTTCATGGCTAATCGCCTGCGCACGGATCGCATTCAGAATGTCATTCAAATAATCATTGCCCTGACGATGCTGCTCAGTTAGGTAGCAAACGCGAAACTTGGCTTCGACCCAGGCATCCGACATAAAGCAGAATTTGTCGCGGTTGCGCTCATCATTTTTACCGACTGGCGGTAACTGGAAAAAGTCCCCTGCTACAATCACCTGAATACCACCGAAAGCTTCATCACTTTCCTTGAAATATTTCAGCACCTGATTGACCAGATTCAGCTGCTTGGCATGCAGCATTGAAATTTCGTCAATAATCAGGACTTGCGCATTTTCCAGATGTTCTTTTAAGTATTTGCGCTCTTTCATCCGCTTTAAGTCTTCTTCAGACAAAAAGTCTTTAATGCCAATGCCTGCCCAGGTATGAATAGTCATACCGTTCATATGTGTGGCTGCAATACCAGTAGATGCAGTAATGGCAACGGCGACTTTACGCGCCTTTAAATAATTAATATATTGATTCAGCGTATAGGTTTTTCCTGCACCGGCAGAACCGGTTAAAAAGACATTTTCTCCTGCTTTAAGTAACTTAAGGGCAGTTTCCTGTTTCATAAGAGCAATACCGTGAAAGAACGGCTATAGCCTAACGATTTTTAGCGGAAAAGTTAAGCGTCATGGCGGAAAACAAGCTGTATTGAACTGTCAGGCCTGCAAGTTGAGCCAGTTAATAAAATTCATGGCAATATTGCTGTATTCAGCTTCTGCTTTCTGGTTATTCGGATATTCCAGCTGATCAAAGATCACCTGTCCATTCACCAATTGACACCCCAAGATCAAGGGTAGACGAACAGCGGGATGAGACATGCGAAAGGCCACATACTGCCTTTCCACAATTTGCTGAGCATAGCTTGCCGCCAGACAGTTCCTGAAAATTTTAGATTCCTCTAAAATCCGATCCAAAGTTTTAAGCTCTTCAAAACGCCAGTTGAAATACAGTAAAAATGAAACCTGAGTGATTGGCGTCCAGTTCACCAGTGCAAACTGTTTTTTCAGCTTGGCGATCATTTCCTGCTTTTGAATCTGATCATGCCAGACGACCGCCTGATTAAACAAACTGGTCCAGCTCAGATTTTTCGGTATTTCTGTATGGCTGGAAAAATACTCTACCAGATAGTCGCGCACATAACTGTCAAAGAGCGACTCCCGTACATGCCCGCTTTGCAAATAAAATAGCTGCCTGAACTCAGTAAAAGGAATTCGATAGCGGTGCAGAACATTATAGAAATCACGGTTCTGCTGGCTTGGAGGCTGAATATACACCAGAACCTCATCTGGCAAATGCACCGTAATTTTATATAAATACTGCATATACGCCTGCATCATCCGGCTCAAGTTCAGATAAACCTTTTTGGTCAGTTGATCATCCATTTTGACCACATTACGCAGCAGCTCCATCCATTCATCCAGATACAGAATTGAGGGACTAATCGCAATCCGTTGATCCTCAATCGATTGGCGTGTGCCTTTTAATACCACCGCCTGATTATACTGATGCTGAAACCAGTCATGCTGGATTGCATATTCATGCATGCTATGAATAAACAGTCGCGCCGAGACATATTGAAAATATTGCAAAGTCGCCAAAATAATCTGGGGATGAATATGATGGCTGTCTACAAAACTTAAGGCAGTTACTGCAACGCGTACACTGCTATGCTGGATATTATTACTGATCCAGTCCAGTACCTCGGCCGGTTGCTTGAAGATCCAGTTCACGGCACGATGACAATCAAATAGTGGCAATCGGGCTACTTTTTTCTGCCATAAATACGGATGATTTTCCAGGAAATTCCGTTTGGATAATAAATCATCCCGATGCCACACGTCCCGGTTCATCAATCGGACAAAACCGAGCAAATTACTTTGCTCCTCAGCATGCCGATATAGCAAACAGATATCATCAGTATGATCATTCAATTCATGCAGATTAAAGCGCTCTTCGAAAGACAGCGACATAATCCGGAACAGTGCCGGAGGCAAAAACTGTGCGGCGCTAAAACAGAACTCATCCAGACTGTCCATCAATGACTGGATCGACAGGAATTCATCCTGCTGTAGACACTCCAAAGAAAAAGCCTGTTGCAAGCTTTCAAGAATCTGCTGTGGAATCTCTTGTTCATCCTGAATAAAGTTTTGCATGACAGGTGCTGTATACAACCCGGCCTTGATCAGCTGCTGGTCGATAATCTCAGCTTGAACAATCGACATTTGCTGCAAAAATTCGGACACCCGTTCCAGGCCATTAACCCACGCATAAACCTGAGCCAGGATAAGCTGACGTAACTGTTTGGCTTTGTCGCGTAAATACAGCGAATGCTGTGGTTTTAAATCGCCAGTCAGGAAATAGATATCCTGTAAAAAGAATTCCTCCAGGGCTTCTGCCTTACATTGCTGAAAATAAAAATGACTGTCAACCAAAGCAGGTGCAGCTCCAGAGTCTAGTGCATAGGGAGTATGAAACTGGATATAAAACAGACCATCCAGCAATTCAATCCGGCACTGATCCTGCTGAATTTTTATTAAATTTTGTGCATTCAGATGACCAATTATTGCCATCTGATCAAGATAAAGCTGGTTCAGCTCTGGAGAAATCCGTAAACATTGTTGTGCCAATAACCTTAAAGATGCTACCAAGCTTTCCTGTTCCATACGTACACCTCGGTCATCTTAGAATCATCTTATTTTTATATTGGATCATGCTGAGTCCTTGATCGCCAATCAGTGAACACTTAAAAATACATTATGGCATCACTTGCACTATAAAACCGTCCATGCATCCTCATTGCTAAAAATAGAACATTCCAATAGATCATAGCCTAGATTTTACAGGAAGAATTTTTCTTTTTTAGTCTTGCTGACGTAGCGCCTTAAGCTCGGCCAAGCCGGTATAAATATGTTGCTGCAAGCTGTGTCGAAATGCAATCAGCTCTTCCTGAGTCTGAACCTGAGCAATCGATTGTCGCGGCATAAACTGAAAATAAAATGGCAGGCGTTTTGGGAATAATCGTTTAGGCAAAGATGGAATCACATCGCCCTGACGTAATAATTTATTGAGTTGTGGTACTTTGAGGAGTTTTTGAAAATATTTATGCTGGATGATCTTATTGGCATCAAAGCCAATCTCATAGACTTCATCCCCACCAAGCGCAGCAAAAGGGACAATATCATAGTTGAATTCCTGAGCCAGCTTTAAAAATCCGTAGCGTTGCTTCCAGATCAGTTGATACTGTTCACCCTGACGTTTGAGTACTTCGCGTCCACCTCCCGGAAAGACCAGAATAGAATAACCCTGCTGCATCACAGCACGTACATAATGCTGGATGCCATCAACTGCCCCAAACTTCTTCACGGCTTCACGCCATAACGGTACATAAAAATGGCTATGATCCGCAATACTGACCACAGCCACCTTATGTTCGTTATAGAGGTAATCAATCAGCATCGGCGAATCAAAGATGCCGTACATGGAATGATTACCGACATACATTGCAGGCCGACTGGCATCAATATATTCAGCCCCTAAAAAGGTAGGGGTAAAATATAATTTGGATAAGGCACTTAAGCGTCTAATCCATTGCCCATCATGTTTGACCTGCAAGCTGTCTGCTCCCTATCTACTCCGGATTATGCCACGCGCTTTTGGACCAGAATCGAACCTACCGAATAACCCGCACCAAATGAACACAACACGCCGTACTCACCATCTTCAACTTCATGTGCAGTACGGTGCAAGGCAATGATCACCCCAGCAGAAGAAGTGTTGGCAAACTCATTCAGAATGATCGGTACCAGACCAGGTTTGGCATTTTCTTTACCAACGACCAGTTTCAGGATCAGTTCATTCATGCTGGCATTGGCCTGGTGTAACCAGAAGCGTTTAACACCTGTCGGCTCAATCTGGTTCTTCTCCAGTTGCGCAGTAATCATTTTCGCAACCAGTGGACAGACTTCTTTAAATACCTTACGACCATCCTGACGGAAACGTTTGTCATCAATGTCAGCATTTTCAGAAGTATTCAGGAAACCAAAGTTATTGCGGATGTTATTCGAGAACTGGGTAAACAACTCAGAATCCAGAATTTCAAAACCGGTTTTGCTGTCAGTATTTTCAATAATTGAAGCGGTTGCCACATCACCAAAAATAAAGTGACAGTCACGTGAACGGAAATCGGTATGTGCAGAGGTAATTTCTACATTCACCAATAACACACGGCGCGCGCCTGCTTGGATCGCATCATAAGCCTGTTTCAGACCAAATGTTGCTGCAGAACACGCCACGTTCATGTCATAGGCATAACCTTTGATGCCTAGAGCGGTCTGAATCTCGATCGCCACAGCAGGATAAGCACGTTGCAAATTCGAACATGACAAGATCACGATATCAATGTCTTCGGCAGTCACACCGGCATTTTCCATCGCCTGCTTGGCTGCGATTACACCCCATTCTGCCTGCAGTGAAATTTCATCATCTTCACGTTCACGTAAATTTGGACGTAAGCGTTTTGGATCAAGAATACCTGATTTTTCTACGACATAACGGCGTTGTACGCCAGATGCTTTTTCAATAAAGTCTGCGCTAGAACCACGACGTGCTTCCACTTCGCCTGCAGCGATTTTGTCAGCATTTTCGTGATTAAAAAGTTCCACATAAGCATTTAAACTTTCAACTAATTCTTCATTGGTAATGACATGTTCCGGATGGAATAAGCCCGTACCCGTAATGCGGATGCCCATGTAAAATTCCTTATCTGAATTACCTATATCTTAACTGATTCCAAGACGATCCCATACTTTTTGCAAGCGAGTTGGAGACACAGGTGCTTTTGTTTTCATCGGTTGTGAAAACAATGAGATTCTTAACTCCTCGACCATGAAATACAATTCTTTCAGGCGAGGGTCATCTTTAAACTTGAATAATTTTTCCATCCATTGATCAATTTGGTCAATGGCGGAATTGTCCCTTTGTAGATTATTGGGCAAGCGCTCCAAACGCAAGATCAAGGCTTTCAAATAACGTGGAAATTCGATCCATACATCGGAAGGTTTACGATACACAAAGTCAGAAAGGCTCATTAAATCAAGCTGATCTTCAATATCATTGATATTTTTTTCAAACACAGAATGGTCTAAAACCAATAATTTCCGGCGGATTTCCTGCCACTGGATATAAATATCCGTGATTTCTTTCAGGGCAACCTGGCCATAAGTCAGGAAAGATTTTTTTACATCTTCAACCAGCTTTTGGAACTCTTGCGCATTGACAGGCAGTTCATTAATAGACATATGTAGTGTGGCATAAACTAACATTTGTTCCAGTTGCGCTTTATCACCAAGTGGCGAATAAGCCAGCGCCAAAGGTTTGGAAATCTGTTTTTTCAACTGGCGGGTCAAGTCTCCGAGTTGCATATGCACCAGTCGGATCACCCCTTCACGATGTTTTTTAACCGCTTCAGCCTGATCATTAAAAGTCTGAATCACCACACCAGATTCATCTTTCTGCTCCAGCGCAGCGAAGGCTTTGGTCGGAACCAGCGCCTGATACTGCTTGACCACGACACCGGTGACTTTTTGCGATGCTTCAAATACAAAGCTTTCCGGGAAGGTTTTAAATTCACCTTTAAGCTGTTTGACCGGACTATGCGTTTCAGTCCGGCAGCGCGCTTTCAGCTCAGCAAGATCACGCCCCTGTTCAATAACACGACCTTTTTCATCAGTAACTTTGATAAATGGCAACAGATACTGATCGACCCGGTCAAAACTGAAATCTTTCTCAGTGATTTGATCGCCCCGCAACTGGAATGCCAAGAAACTAAAAATATGTTTCTGTAAATCCTGCGCATCTACTTTTGCCATGAGTTTTCGTGCAGTATCCGGAATCGGCACCAGATTACGGCGCTTATCCTTCGGCAAAGCTTTTAGCAATGCTTCAATCAGATCCAGACGCCATCCCGGAATTCCCCATGACCAGATACCTTCATCGACCTGTGCCAAGGCTTGCAATGGAATTTTAACTGTCGCGCCATCTTCATCATGACTCGGGTCAAAACGATAGGTTGCAGCCAGACGCAGGCTACCATTCTGCAAATAGTCCGGGAATTGTTGTGTGGTTGGACGATCATTTAGCCACAGCGCATCGTCATCAACAAATAAATAACGCGGATTCTGCGGCTCTACTGTGGCACGCCAGTCTTCAAAAGTACGACGGCTGGCCACTTCAGGCGGCACTTTGGAGGCATAGAACTGGTAAATGGTTTCTTCATCAACCACCAGATCACGACGACGCAGCTTATCTTCTACTCGCTCGACTTCTTCCAGTTTAAGTAGATTATGCTTTAAAAATGGCGGAGTAATCCCTAGATGACCGGTAGTTAATGCATCCCGCAAGAAAATTTCATGCGCAGCCGCCTGATCAACTTTTTCATAATTGATTGGGCGTTTCGGCTCAATAATCAGACCAAATAATGAAATCTGGTCATAGGCATTCACTACCCCAGCTTTTTTCGACCAGTGCGGTTCAAAATAATGATGCTTGAGCAAGTCACGCGCCGCCAGCAGAATCCATTCCGGTTCAATCTTGGCCAGGGTACGTAAATACACCTGGGAGGTCTCGACCATTTCAAAGGCCATCACCCACGGCGTATTGGTCTTGTGCAAGGTAGAAGCCGGGAAAATCCGTGCTTTTTGCTGACGCACTGCCATAAAGACATTACGCTCATCGGTCTTGTTGGCGATAAACGATAACAGGCCGGTCAACAAGGCACGGTGCAGATTTTCATAACTGGCTTTCTTTTCATTAAATGACAGTTTTAGGCCTTGAGCCAAGTCCACCAGTTGTTCATGGGTTTTTTTCCATTCGCGTAAACGCAACCAGCTCAGGAAATGATTACGCGCAAAAGTACGGCGCTTATTTTCACTCATGCTGTCGCGGTTATTATGCAGCGTCTCCCAGAGTTTGATATAGAACAGGAAATCAGAATCGGCTTCACGGAATAGTGCATGTTTCTGATCCGCCTGCATCTGCTTGTCTGCCGGACGCTCACGCGGATCCTGAACTGCAAGTGCTGCCACAATCACCAGAACTTCGTTCAGCACGCCAAAATGTGCCCCACCGAGAATCATACGGGCCAGACGTGGATCGATCGGCATTTTCGCCATTTGCTGACCGATCTTGGTTAAGCCACTGCTTTGAAGTCTCCCTTTCTCGAAGGGTGAGGCGTTATGCGACGCAAGAGAGGGATTTGCTTGATCATCTTCAGTTTTAGGAGAATTTTTCTCAGCCATTGCCCCCAGTTCAATGAGGAGCTTGCGGCCATCATTGACCAAACGATGATCTGGTGGTTCGATGAAATCAAAATCTTCGAGTGAACCCAAGCCCAGACTTTGCATCTGCAAAATTACAGATGCCAGGTTGGTTCGCTTTATTTCTGGTTCGGTAAACTCAGGACGGCTCAGGAAGTCTTCCTCAGAATACAGACGTATACAGACACCCGGCGCAATACGACCACAACGACCTTTACGCTGGTTCGCGGCTGCCTGAGAAACGGCTTCAATTGGTAGACGTTGTACCCGTGAACGATAGTTATAACGCGAAATACGGGCAAAACCGCTATCAATCACATACCGGATATTCGGAACGGTTAAAGCTGTTTCTGCTACGTTGGTGGCAATAATAATGCGTCGCCCGCCACCAGAAGGATTAAAGATTTTCTGCTGTTCGGCCAGCGCCAGACGCGCATATAAAGTTAATACTTCCGTATGGCGTGGCCCATGTTTGATCAGGGTTTCCTGTAACTCGCGAATTTCCTGCTCGGTACTGGCAAAAATCAGGATATCGGCATGTTCGGGATGACCTTTTTCCTGTGCATCCTGAAAGCATTCTTCGACTGCTTTGACCACAGCGCGAGGCAGGTTTTCTTCAAAATCATCAAACTCATCATCATCACTACCGCCAATGCTCATTTCCGAGATCGGGCGATAACGCAGCTCTACCGGGAAGCTGCGGCCTTCCACTTCAAAAATTGGTGCACCATTAAAGTAACTGCTAAAACGGTTTACATCCAGGGTTGCTGAAGTAATGATGACTTTCAGATCGGGACGACGTGGCAAAAGCTGCTTCAGATAACCCATAATGAAGTCGATATTCAGTGAGCGTTCATGCGCTTCATCAATAATAATCGTGTCATATTTGGTCAGGTATCGGTCATGCGTCAGTTCGGCCAGTAAAATACCGTCTGTCATCAAACGCACAATTGAGTCTTGTGAACCCTGTTCCGTAAAACGTACTTTAAAGGAAATTGATTCACCGAGTTTTTCGCCAACTTCTTCGGCAATACGCTGTGATACGCTGCGGGCTGCCAGTCGACGCGGCTGGGTATGTCCGATCATTCCGGTCAGGCCACATCCAGCCAGCATAGCAATTTGCGGTAACTGGGTGGTTTTACCAGAACCGGTTTCGCCAGCCACAATAATCACCTGATGCTTTTGAATCGCAGCAATCAGTTTGTCAGTGTATTGGGTAACCGGCAGATCCTGATTCAGCTTGATGTTCGGAAGACGTTCAAGCCGTTGCCGTACTTTCAGATTGGATTTTTCAAATAATTCCTGATACTGCTTGGCATCTGCGTCTTTCCCCTTTTTCAGTCGATTTAAACGGTGACGGTCACGCGCCATTATCCATTGATCTACATTTAAATGACTCTGCACAGAGAAAACACCCACATCAAAAAACCGGAAAGGTTTATTTTACTTGGTTCATTAGATTTCAGATAGTCGTAGTTCTGTTAAGTGCCGGACAAATTGGCTTTGGCTGCCTGATTTCTCTCAATTCCGCACTATAAACCTGTCAAAATATCTAAATGACACGCATGAGTTTCCCTGATTAGATTTAATCATAAGTCCAAGTTTGGAATTGATATTTAAATTATTTTGTGGAAATTATGCTTTTTTCCGAATTGACCCTTGAATTTTTTGGTTTCAACATCATGTTTGCTAGCACGAGGAAAAAGAGATAATTTTGTCATCAGGCCATCATCTTGATGCTGCTCAATGAACAAAGCGATTTTGCCAAAGTGGCGCGTTTTTACTTAATTCGGTTTTTCCGATGTTTGTAATGTAAAAATACCATTTTAGCATCAACCAAAATTTCGATACTCTTATTCAAAATCAAAGACTACCTCAATCATGGAGACAATGATGAGCTTAATTAATACTGAAGTTAAACCATTTAAAGCAACTGCATTCCAAAACGGCAAATTCATTGAAGTTACTGAAGCTGACCTAAAAGGCAAATGGTCTGTTGTATTCTTCTACCCAGCTGACTTCACTTTTGTTTGCCCAACTGAACTTGGTGACCTTGCTGACAACTACGCTGAATTCCAAAAACTAGGCGTTGAAATCTACTCAGTTTCTACTGACACGCATTTCACTCACAAAGCTTGGCACGATTCTTCAGAAGAAATCAAAAAAATCCAGTATGTAATGGTTGGTGATGCAAACTGGACACTTGCTAAAAACTTTGACGTATTAATCGAAGCTGACGGCCTTGCTGATCGTGGTACTTTCGTAATCGATCCAGAAGGTAAAATCCAAATCGTTGAAATCAACGCTGGTGGTATCGGCCGTGATGCTCAAGAACTTCTTCGTAAAGTTAAAGCAGCTCAGTACGTACATGCTCACCCAGGCGAAGTTTGCCCAGCTAAATGGAAAGAAGGCGATGCAACTCTTGCTCCTTCAATCGACCTAGTTGGTAAAATCTAATTTTAATTAGATTGAACTGATTCAAAAAACCACGCTTTTTAGCGTGGTTTTTTATGGTTTAAACTTTTATCTCAGCGCAATACGGGAGTTTATTTTTTTAAATTATTTTATTAGGGCGTGTCCTCATTTGGCTTTACACCAAATAAATATGCAAGCAATGTAAATCATAGACTGGTAATTTCGTGCAAGCTTATCAAATCGGGTTGCAATCGCTCGGAAATGCTTCAATCTCGCAAACACATTTTCAACTAAATGTCTTAATTTATATAGATATTTATCAAACTCCTTATTCGATCTTTTACTATTTGATCTCATTGGAATGATGGGAATCATATCCTTGTTCTGGGCATATATTCTAATGTGCTCAGCATCATACCCCTTATCAGCAATGAGATAAGTTGCCTCGCCTACAGTATCAATCAGTTGTTTTGCAACTTGACTGTCGTGGACGCCACCCCCAGTGATTTTAAAATCAATCGGTAATCCATTCGCGTCGGTTGCAAGATGTATTTTTGTTGTTCGTCCACCACGTGATTGTCCAATTGCTCTTTCGAAACTATTCCGAGCTCCACTTGCATGTTGATGCACGCGTATGTAGCTTCCGTCAATGAATACCCATTCTTGATCCAAGACGCCTCGTAATCTAAAAAAAATTTATCCCATAATCCCTTACTTGCCCAGCGATTAAAGCGATTGTAAGCAGTTTGCCAAGGGCAAAATTCTTGAGGAATATCGCGCCATGTGGCGCCTGTGCGCAGTTTCCATAAGATGGCTTCCATGATATTTCTACTGTTTTTTGAACAGTAACAACCATGTAATCGCATAGTATCTTGAATTTGCTGCCAAATATCATCAGTGAGAAGAGTACGTGCCATTGAAAAAATATAGAAATGAAAAGAGCTTAAAGGAGGATTTTAAGTATTTAAAACCAATTCTTCAAATGAGGACACGCCCTAGTAATTTTTTAGAAAGAAAGAGTTTAAGAGATGGTATTAGCACGAACTCTCAATTTCTAATTAAACGACAAGCTTTTGTATACGAATATGTGTCTAATAAATATTATGAGCTAAAATATTCAAAAATTACGTCAGATATTTTTTCTAGAACAAGAAAGTTTGTAGACGGAAAAATTGGAGATTTAGTACCATTATCAGCACAAAAATTTGCATCTATTTATGAGAATTTAACGTCCGAAGATTCAGAGGATTGGTCAAATGCTGTTCATAGTTGTAGGCGAATATTACAAGATACTGCTGATGTGATTTATCCTGCTAGAGAGGATAAGACTATTAATTTAGACAATGGTAAAACTAAAATTATTAAATTAGGTGTGGATAATTATATAAATCGAATTATTGCATATGTTGATGAGCAGTCAGACTCTAAAAGATTTGAGGAAATCGTTGGTTCACAGATGAAATATTTGGGCGAGCGGTTAGATGCTATTTTCAAAGCTGCTCAGAAAGGTTCTCATGATATTATTACTTCTAGGCAAGAAGCTGATCGTTATGTTATTTACACATACTTGATAGTTGGAGATTTATTATCTTTGGTAGAGTTGCAAAAAACATTATCAATTTCAGATAAAGATTTTAGATAGCCGCTTAACTTACTGAATAACTAAAAATCCTCAGAATCTTTAATTTATTAAGATGAGTATTTCTCATCTTAAGCTGAATTTATATCGTTTTACTCACTTTCTTATTCACGTTTAAATACAGCCATTCAGAAATTTAGCTTTTTATAAAATTTTTAGGTGGCAATCTCCATGAGTACAGCATTTGAGTGTTCAATTAAACGTATCCGTTTTGATGAAAACTACACGCCAGCAGAAAGCACACGTTTAACCACAAATTTTGCCAATTTGGCACGTGGGGAAAGCCGTGAAGAAAACTTGCGTCGTACCCTTGCGATGATCAACAACCGTTTTAATAGCTTGGCAACCGT
>NZ_JBLVOM010000289.1:0-1740 GCF_053543775.1 Acinetobacter endophylla
ATTAATGAAAAAGCTAGGTATACAAGGTGTTTGGCGAGGTAAGAACAAACAAACCACCCGTAGCCGAGATGATCAAAAACGAGCGAATGATTTAGTGAAACGTAATTTTAGTGCTGATCATCCAGATCAGCTGTGGGTCAGTGACTTTACGTATATTCAAACCAAGTCAGGTTGGGTCTATACCGCATTTATTATTGATGTGTTTTCACGAGCAATTGTTGGATGGAAAGTATCAACACGTATGAATACAGATATGGTGCTTGATGCATTAGAACAAGCTTTGCATGATCGAGGTATGCCAAAGAATGTAATTCATCATTCCGATAGAGGTGTGCAATATCTTTCCATTCGCTATACCAATCGTCTAGAAGCAGCAAATTTACGAGCGTCAGTCGGTACAACTGGTGATTCATACGATAATGCTTTGGCTGAAACAGTGAATGGCTTATACAAAACAGAGGTGATTGAATATTTAAAAGCAGATTGGCAAGGTTTAGCGGATGTACAACTTGCGACACTCAACTGGGTAGATTGGTTCAATAAAGAGCGTGTACACAGTGCATTGGGTTACAAGTCGCCTTTTGAGTTTGAAGCAATGTACTATGATAAGATTAACCCGTTAGGTCAGGTGGCCTAACTTAAATAAAAAAGTCTCCGACAAACCCGGTACGGTTCAAAGTGCAAGTGCAATTCCGCAGTTTATTGAACTTTTAGCTAAGCAGTCTGACTCTTACTATACTCTAGATACTAATAGAGTATAAAGTCTATGCTATACAGAATGATAAATTCTGTATAGCTAAATCTAAAAAATATAGATTAGACCTCTTGCGAAAGTATCGTTTTACCTAATTTTTGAATTGGCTAAAACCTTATAATATGTAGCTTTTGGCTGTTTAAATTTTAAATTTTGACTAACGCAAGACGTCTATTTTTATAAATATTTTTTTATTCTTAGGGCGTGTCATCAATTAGCTTGAGAAAATATTACCGGTCCTCATAATTTTTTCATGACTAAACGCTATGCATTAAAAGATGATCAGTGGGAACAGGTTAAAGATCTGTTACCTGGACGAATGGGTACTGTTGGAGTAACGGCCAAAGATAACCGACTATTTGTTGAAGCGCTATCGTTCAGGTATCCCGTGGCGAGACTTATTCGAACGCTTTGGTGATTTTAGAGTCGTGCATACTCGCTTTTCTGCGCAGCTGTATTCATTTTATCTGCATTCAGTCGTTCCAGTTCCAGGTCAACCGCAGCAATATCTTCTTCAACCGCTTCGTCCCATAGGTGGATTTGTTTTGCGGTGAGATGTTCATTTTTACTACCGAATTTATACTGTTTAAATAGCGCAAGTTCATGCTCGTATTTTTGAGTGAGAACAGAGAGATGTTGGTTGCATGCTTCAAGATGTTGAACTTTGGCATCCAATTGCTGATTTGATACTTCAAGATGCTGAACTTTGGTATCTAATTGTTGTTTATCTTCTGCGAGTTGTTGATGCTGCAGCGCTAGCTGTCTGGTAAATTCCAGCAGTTGTTCATGGGTCAGTTGGCTTAAGTCAGGCAGCATTTTAATGACCGCAGTATGCCTGAGGTCATGACGCAGAGGAAATAGAACGTTTGGAGAATAGCAGAATGTACCAAGCTGGTTTAGAGCATCGTCACCACCAATGCGCTGCCAAGGCAAACCCTGGATCAGTGACTGTAACTGTTCCAGACTGATCGCCATGCTTTCACCCT
>NZ_JBLVOM010000290.1:0-1237 GCF_053543775.1 Acinetobacter endophylla
GGTCCGACGCCTGCAGAATAGGTTGCGAGTGCATGTGGGTCGCTGGTTTCTTCCCGCGTAAAGACGACGAACGCTTCCATCATTAGGCCTCTCAAAGGTTGGATCTGTTGGCCATTACCACCGGTGATGGCCTCACAGTCGTCAGGCTGGCAACTGGAACCCGATTTTCATGAGTGCCTCGACGCACGCATCCTGATCCTGCTGATAGTTGCCTCCGGAGATGCCTATGCCGCCGATCAACTTCCCATCCTCCAGAATCGGATAACCGCCGCCGACAGCGACCATCCGAGGGCGATAGGCTAGCGGCGCCACTTTTGGATCGTTGGTCACATAGTCGTTCCAGACATGGGTCGGGAACCCAAACGAGGCGGAACTCCAGGCCTTGTCGATGGCAACATCGACGGTAAGGAACGGCGCATCGTCGGTGCGCTCGAACGCGCGCAGGTTACCGGTGGCGTCGACGACGGCGACGGCAGCCGGGATGCCGATGGCACGGGCCGCAGCGAGCGCCGCGTCGATGAGGGCGACTGCGGTTTCGCGGTTGATCGAGGCGGTGGCAATAGATTTGGTCATGGGATTCTCATCGCTGGGGCATAACCCGTTCGGCTTTTTGAGGTTGGACAAGATGTTTGGCGATCGCGGTCGTTAGAAGCCTTCGAGGACGATCTTGCCTTTAGCCGCGCCACTTTCGATCAGTGCATGCACCGTCTTCAGATTGGCGGCATTGATCGGCGACAGTCGCCGGGTCAGCGTCGTGCGGATTTTGCCGTCGTCAACCAGCGCTGCCATCGCATCCAGAATCTCGCCCTGCTCATTCATGTCGGGCGTGCCGTAGATCGACCGCGTGAACATCAGCTCGTGGTGGATCGACACCGCCTTGCGCTTGAAAACCATGATATCGAATGCCTTGGGATCGTCGATCAGTCCGAACCGTCCTTGTGGGGCGATCAGTTCGGCGATGTCGGCGACATGTTGCTCGGTATGTGTGGTCGAAAAGACGAAAGCGGGAGCACCGATGCCGAGTTCGGCGATCTGTGGCGCGAGCGGACGAGAATGGTCGATGACGTGGTGAGCTCCAAGCCCTCTTACCCACTCTTGGGTTTCCGGTCGAGAGGCTGTGGCGATGACGGTGAGGTCCGTGCGCTGTCGCGCGATCTGGACGGCGATCGACCCAACCCCGCCCGCGCCACCGATGATGAGGATCGCCTCCGCCGCACCGGGTACGGGCTTCGCCACG
>NZ_JBLVOM010000291.1:0-2017 GCF_053543775.1 Acinetobacter endophylla
ATAATGAAATTGTTCTAACATGGCCAATCTCCTATGAGGCCTGATCAAACAGGTAAGACGACAGCTTTTCGATATCTGAGCGTTGTAGTACCAAGGGATATTTCAAGGCATCATCCGCCTCAGCCAGCGTGATCGCGGCCTGATATCGCTGCAAAGTATAGTGAGCCAGGGCTTTTTTCACCGGAATCTGTAATCTGCCATCAGGCATGCCGAAGTCTTTTTCGACCAGCGCTTGTTGTGATGAGTTCAATTTTGGATTAGGGATCAGCGTCAGTACAATTTCCTCATGCCATTGCTGATCCTGAGCAGGGTCTACTGACTCAATCGCCACCACAACAGGTGTGCGATCAATTCTGGAGAGTAAAAAGTCCTTAAACTGCTTGCTCTGATGGCAATAGGCACGGACATGCCAGCGAAAACCGGTATACACCAGGGTGTGTGGGGAAATGATGCGCTCATGCCACTGCGGATTCTGCATCGAGGCATAAATCATTTTTAAAGTACTTTGGTTGCGGCAGGCACGCAACACTTCCCGAATCACTTCAGGACGTACACTGCGATCAGGTAATTGAACTGCTGCAAGATTCGGTTCTGGTGTCGCAATCAGGGTATGCGATTCACTAACCAAACCTGACAGCACATTGAGATATTCATTGATATGCGCTGTAGTCAGTACAGGCTGGAAGCTGGCCTTAGGCACATAGCCTTTTACGGAGGGGTCATGAATCAAGGCATCGGGGTTATACAGCGTATTGTAACGCTTGATATCCGCAGAAGCCTGCTGTCGACTGAGCCCAAACCAGCTCATCAAACGATTGGTAACCAAACGACCTTCCCAGTATGCAAGCAGCTCGATCGCTCGCATTCGTAGCAGGACTTCATGCTTATCTGTCGTCATATACCAATCAGTCAATAAATAGCAGCTTTAAGATTACCCTACAGCAAATATACAGTAAACATTTTTGACGGTATTTAAAGGTAGTATTGCAATCATCAGATAAAAAATATACTAGTATCCTGATGATAGCCGTCAAAGTACGATCTCTAGCAGATCATGGATCCTGGTATAGCGCGTGAATTGAGCTAAGTTTTAGAATGAGAGCAATATGGGTTTTAGATTTCGTAAAAGTATTAAATTATTCCCGGGTTTTAAAATTAATCTGACCCATAAAGGCATCAGCAGTGCCAGCATTGGCAAACCTGGTGCTTCTCTAAATATTGGTAAAAAAGGTACGCGAACCAGTGTCGGTATTCCAGGTACGGGACTATCTTACTCTAAACACCAGCCTTACTCTAAAAAAACCCGTGTTCCACAACCGACATCGCTAGAACACACGGAATATAATCCTCAGAATTTAGAACAACCGAAGACAAAGATCTGGCCTTGGATTATTTTTGGAATATTGTGTTTTATGGTGGGTGCCGTCATTTTTTAGCAAGAACAGCACTGTATTTTGATCAAAAAAAATGCCCAGATGGATGAATGGGCAAACTAAGGAATTAATATCCTTCAGAAACTCCAGCGCAATTCTCGCTACTTTCAGTAAGCGACTCTGGCTCAATCATGATAGTCTGACTCAATCGAGTCGAGGTAAATCGATCCATCACAATTGGAGCAGAAATTATGCTTGAATACATTCTTGAATGATGCTGAAAAGTCTTTGAGTTTTAATTAATAAATAAGAGTATCCATGTCTACCCTCAACTTTACTTATTTTCAGATAGCAACCAATCGAGAGCACTCATTTTTACAATACCATTATAATTCGCTTCAGTCCCTATCGTGTCTAAGGTAAGCAAATACTTGGGATACGAATCAGAAATTTTCTGTAATGGACGTAACTCTCGGCTGAGTGTCTCCTCATTGAGCGTTTCTAATGCCACCTGATAATAAGTTAAATTCTGTAAAGTATCGACAGCAACAAAATCAATTTCATATTCATCAACCCGCCCTACATAGACCGTATAACCTCGTCTGACAAGCTCAAGATAAATCACATTTTCTAAGATATGACCT
>NZ_JBLVOM010000292.1:0-1546 GCF_053543775.1 Acinetobacter endophylla
TTAAAAGATCTGTTTGCAGAGACGATCCAGGAGATGCTGGAAGCCGAAATGGATACCCATTTGGGCTATGGAAGGGTCTGTCAATAATTTTGTGTAAACTCTTTTAAGCATAGATTCCCCCGAGGGGGAATTTGCGATCTAACGCAAGTGTTGACCGACCCGATCTGGGAAAAAGACCGACAGTTGGAGCAGCATTTGTCCCCAGTTCTGGACACGTCCTGTCCATTTCCGAGTAACGTCGATGGTGGCCAGATAGAGCATTTTGAGTAAAGCTTCATCTGTGGGAAAGATGCTTTTTCCCTTCGTCACTTTACGAAGCTGGCGGTGGTAACTCTCGATCATATTGGTGGTGTAGATGAGTTTACGGATCTCAGGAGGATACTTGAAAAAGGTAGCCAGTTCGTCCCAATTCGTTCGCCAGGAACGGATAATGAGGGGATACTTCGCTCCCCAGACTTCCTCAAAACGGTCAAGTTCAAGCAAGGCTCCTTCTTCCGTAGCTGCCTTGTAGATGGGCTTTAAATCAGCAGTGACCTTCTTAATATCCTTGTACGACACGTACCGAGTAGAACTGCGGATTTGGTGAATAATGCATTTCTGGATTTCAGTTTGGGGATAGCAGGCGGCAATGGCTTGGGAGAACCCGGACAGGTTATCCACGCAGATAATGAGAATGTCCCCCACTCCACGATTCTTGAGTTCATTCAGCACGCTGAGCCAGAACTTGGAGGACTCATTCTCACCAATCCACATGCCCAGGACATCTTTGTTTCCATCCAGATCGATGCCAATGACCATGTAGGCGGCCTTGTTGATAATGGCCCCATCCTGCTTCACCTTGAAGTGGATCGCATCCAGATAGACAACGGCGTAAACGCCTTGCAGAGGCCGATTCTGCCATTCTTTAATGAGAGGAACAATCTTATTTGTGACATTGGAAATGAGTGTAGGAGAGACTTCAATGCCGTACATTTGCCCCAGGTGGTCTTGAATTTCTCGGGTGCTGATCCCTTTAGCGTACAGTGCAATGATTTGCTCCTCGATACCTGTTACATTCGATTGATGCTTCTTAACGACCAAGGGCTCAAACTCACCCAAGCGATCCCGAGGGATGGCAATTTCCTGTTCGCCGTACTCACTGACTACCGTTTTACGGCTCTTTCCGTTGCGACTGTTTGGAGTGAGTTTCGCCTTCACCTCATGTTTGCCGTAGCCCAAATGCGTGTCCATTTCGGCTTCCAGCATCTCTTGAATCGTCTCGGCAAACAGATCCTTTAAAGCGTTCTGTGCATCTTGTGCAGAGACTAAATTATTCTCCTTGATAAATTCCCGCAACTGTTGTTTTGTCCAAAGTCCCATGTGTTCTCCCCAACCTTTCTCTTACTTCCATTTTAATGGGTTTGAGAGTTTACACAATATATTTTACAGACTCGGAAAATTGAAGATTACGTTCGATTCTATAACCATCATCAGCCACAACGACGCTAAATAAGCTGCCCCGGTAAAATACCGGAAACAGCCTTATTGCCCTAGGGGCTATTTTTCA